>NZ_JBFTLD010000013.1:0-54381 GCF_056396265.1 Allobosea sp. 05T422_2
CCCTCATCACAATCGCAAAACGCAAAACGCGGCGCTCGATGCTAAAACATCGGCGCCGCGTTCCCATTACCGCGGGGTGGAGCAGCCCGGTAGCTCGTCAGGCTCATAACCTGAAGGTCGTCAGTTCAAATCTGGCCCCCGCAACCAAATCAAATATCAAACCCCGTCTCACATAAGAGGCGGGGTTTTCTGCGTTCTGCGCTCAATCTCGCGCCACAGCGCCGCAAAGCACCGGTGAACTGCGGCGCTAAACGGCGGCTGAGGAGTCAGCATCGTGGCTGTATCGTCGGTCGCACTCGCTTTAACGCGCTGCGGCGAGCCCTGACATGGTCTCGCGAAACCAGCGATGCGCCGGGTCGTGGTCATAGGATCGATGCCAGATCATGGCGACGTCTGATCGTTGGTGGTGTGGAGGCGGCGCCGCTTGTGGTGATTAGAGCCTTCAGTGAGAAGGCCCGCGGCACGCAGATGCAGGCGGTGCCCGTCGAGCAGCTCGAGAATGGTGAAACGGTCGATCGCGCGAACCTGAATGCGCACTCTGGGCGCGATTGACGCCAGCAGTGCCATCAGCCGCGGCAGGAGCGGCACTTCAACACTGTCGGGCATCCCCAGCAGAAAGACGCGCTCGGGCTGAAGCGGATCGAAACTCTCTCCCTGAAGCAGCGTCCCCTGGATCATCGACAGCGCTTCGCGGATCGGCCCGGCAAGCCGCAGGGCGCCTGGGGCCGGCCTGATCCCAACGGGAGCGCGGATGAACAGATCGTCCCTGAACAGCCTGCGCAATCGGTTGAGCACATGGCTCATGGAAGGTCGGCCTATGCCAATGCACTTGGCCGCGCGCGTGACACTGCCTTCAGACAGAAGCGCATCAAAAGCGGGCAGCAGATTGAGGTCGAGTCTGCTCAGATTGATGTGATCTATTGCATTGGTTGACCCTAGAGCTCTATCGCTGAAAGGCGATCGCAACCCTTGGGCACGCCACCGGCCCGCCACGCGGGACGGCTTCCCAATTTCTGGAAGGGGACAGGAAATGTCGATCGAACAGGGCATCAAGCAGCGTGGGCTGCAGCTGCCCGCCGTGAAGACCCGGGCGGCGACCTATGTGCGCGGGGGGCGAGGTCCCGACCGGAAAGGTCGGCGCAGGCGTCTCGACTGAACAGGCCGCGGAGCATGCGCGCCTCGTCGGCCTGCAGCAGCGTGCGATCCTTCTGGAAGAGCTCGGTTCGCTCGATCGGATCCGACGCGTCGTGAAGATTCTCGGCATGGTGAATGCGGTGCGTGAATTCACTGAGCATTCGAAGGTCATCAATGGCTACTCGGACCTCTTCGTCGAGATTTTTGGCGAGCGGCATGCCCGCTCCGCAATCGGCGTCGGCAGCCTCCCGTTCGGAATCACCGTCGAGATCGAAGCCATCGTCGAGGTGACATAGGTTGCCCTGATCTACGCCAAGCTCGCGTTCAGCGCGGCTCCCCGGCGGGAACCGCACTCCGATTGCCCTCTCCCGTGAGCCCAGGCCGCTCCGACCTCACCAGCGGGTCCTGGCCTCAAGCGAAAAGCGGTGGCTTGTCGCGCCGCGACGGAACTCGCCGTCATAGGAGCCTGTCACATCGACCTTGGGCGCGATCGCCCCCGAGAGGCTTGCTCCAATCACGGCTCCGTCACGTGAGGCCCGAGGGGTGCGGACTGCAAACGCGGTGCCCAGAAGGCCCGCTCGCTGGATCGCGACGTTGTCCGCCAGCTCATGAGACCAATAGGCCTTGAGGTCAAAACGCAGCCGCTCATCGGAGGTAAGGGGAGTCGCCAGCCGGCCGCCGACCAATGTGCGGGTCGAGGTCTGGCTTTCGCCGCGCAGTGTCAGCGCGAACGCGCCGGCCTGGCTTTCCGTCAGCCCGCCCTGGCGGAAATGATTCAGGCTGAGCCCGGCCTCGGGCGAGAGTTCAAGACCGGAGATGGAAGCAAGGCCATATCCGGCGATCAGATGCCCGAAGACGCCGTAGCCATCCGTCTCGCCATGGGCGACGCGCTGGACGTGACTGAGCTGGATCGTCCGGCGGTTCTCGGTCTTGCCATAGGTCCCGCCCAGCGCGCCGCGCAGGGTCAGATCGCCGAGGCGCGTGCGGCCATAGGCCGAGATGCTGTAGCTGTCGACGGTCACCCGGCCCGCGGCATCGGTCTTGGGATCGCCGTTCGAGCGCGCGTATCCGACGGCACCGCCGATCAGGCTCGTACTGAACACGGAACGTTCGACGCCGAGCAGGGCTCCGGCCACGCCGAAATCCGTGCCGGGCCCGGACCTGTCGCTGCCAGTGCGCCCGAAGCCATAGAGAGCCTGTCCCCAAACCACGCCGTCTCGTCCGGGCTGGAGCGCGGCTGCCTGTTGCCTCGGACGCGCGGCCGCGGATTTGCCCAGGCTCGCATACCCAGCCTCGCCCGGGTTCGGGGCCTGGCCGGGGAGGGCAGAGCTCCCGGCAGTCAGACGCTGGTCGAGGGCCGAATCGACCATGCGTTGCGCCGTGATCATAGCCATCCTGGCGTCGGCGTAGCTCTGTCCCGATAACGAGCCCAGCGCTGGCGCGAGCGCGCCCGGCGCGGTGGTATAGAGCGCGTCGAACACCTCCTGCCGGCCGGCATCGGGGCGTATTCCGGCAGCGGGACGCGTGCTGTCGAGGGCCTGGGCGACGGCCCAGGCGTTGCCGCCGAGACCTGAGAGAGCTGCGTAGGAGCCGGGCGTCACGATCAATGAGAGGCCGTCGGCGCGGTAGAGGGCATCGAAGCGGGCATTGCCGGGCAAGCCGCTTGCCGGCTGGTCAAGCCCGGTGAAGCTGCCGCTCAATCCGCCCGCTGCAGCGAGAATGCCGAAGGAGGAACCGACCGCAGGCGTGAACTGATTGGACGCGTTGCCGGAGATGCCGCGCAGGACCGGCACAAGACGTCCATTGGCGGCGACGCTACCGGCCGAGCTCGTCGTCACCAACCGTGAATAGTTGCCAGTGCCGTTGCGGGTTCCGGAGCCGTCGATATCAAGCACGAACCGACTGGTGCTGCCGAAGGCGACCGGCCCCTTGACGAAGAGCGTTCCCGGCGAATTGCCAGGCATGACGGTGCCGGCACTGAACAGGCCGGCCTCGATGAGGCCCGTGCCACGCAGGGTTCCACCCTGGCCGACCGATACGGCCGAGGTCACGGATCCGTTCAGGGCGAGCGTGCCGCCGATCACCGAGGTGCCGCCGGCATAGCTGTTGCGACCCGACAGTTCGAGGCGGCCATCGCCGCGTTTCACCAGCCCGCCGGCGCCGGAAATGTCATTGGCGAAGGAGCCGGAATAGCCCTTCGTGTCGACATCGAAGGTCTGCAGGAATTGCCCGKGGCCGCGAACCGCCTTGCCGGCATTGAGGAGACCCCAGCCATAGATCTCGGGGGAGCCGAGATCTGTCGCGGTGGTCAGGATCGACTGGACCACCTGCGGCGCGGTCATGAACGGAAAGGCTTCGCGGACCAGTGCTGCGGTGCCCGCGACATGCGGCGCGGCCATCGAGGTGCCGCTCGACAGATTATAGGGTTGCGTCGGACTCAGACCCTTGTCAGCCGGGACTGTCGAAAGGATGTTGACGCCGGGCGCCGCGAGGCACCAGGCTGCTGCAATCCCGCAATAGTTGCTGAAGGAGGCGATCTTGCGATCACGGTCCACGGCGACGACGGCAATCGTGTAGGGCTGGAGATCGGAATAATCGAGCTTGCTCGCATCGACCTGGTCCCCGGCATTGTCGAGGACGACATAGAGGTTCTTATTGTCGTTCCCTGGCCGGATCGCCGGATAGAATGCCGCGCCGGTGGGGTTGCGCGCGATGACCGGCTGATCCTCCCGCTCGTTGCCGGCGGCGAAGACCATGACCATGTCGGAGGCGCCGGCCTGCCGGATGGCCGCAACTTCCGCCGCCGTGCCGACCTGCTGGTAGGGCTGGATCGGGAACAGCTGATAGTCCGGGTTGGGACTGCCGTCGGGAAGCGTGGGTGAKGGATAGGACGGACCATAGCTGCCGTTGAGGACCTTCGCGCCGACTTCGCTCGCATAGCGGATCGCGGCTGGAATATCCCCTCCCGGCCCTCGCACGACGGCGCGCAGGGCAAGAATCTCGGCATTATAGGCAACACCCTGCATTCCGACCCCGTCCCTGGCCGCGGCGATGGTTCCGGCGACATGGGTGCCATGGGCGGTCGGGTCGCGGTCGACGATATCCGCGGGGTCGGGGCGGTCGAGCCCGAAGTTCCGCGACAGCGGCGAAATCCGCCCCGCAAACTCCGGATGAGTCGGATCGATGCCGCTGTCGACAACCGCGACCAGCACGCCCTTGCCGGTGAGCCCCAGCGCATAGGCGTCGGCAGCACCGATCTGGGCCAGCCCATAACTGGCATTGTACTCCGGCGTGACAAAGCTTGCGGCGGGCGGCAGCAGCGCCAGGGCGCGCGGCAGCATGCGGGCGGGCCGGCCGGCGAACGCATCTGGCAAGGCCGCGATCTCTTGCGCGGAGATCACCGTTGGCGCGAGCGCGAGGAGGAAGCCCGAAGCAGTCGTGGCGAGGAGGGAGGAGCGAAGACGGGTGGATCGCGTTGCGGCAAACGGCATGGGCAGGTCTCGAGGCAGGCATCCGCTCAGGCGGATCGATCACAGGTCCGTAACATGAGGCTGGAATGGTCGAGAGAGGTCGAAGCCGGCATGGCGTCCCAATCAACCGCGTTGCCGTGCCAAAGCCATGAACCAGGTCGAAGGCGGCTGAAATCAGTCTCTTGACGATCGGTCACTCGTTCGGTGTTTAGGAGGCATTGCATGGGGCGTGTCGTGCCACAGCCGGCCGCAGGCGCCGCGCAGCAGCGTCGAGAAAACGGGGCGTAGGGGTGAGCGAGCAGGACTGCGATTCCCAGCGGATGTTCGGCCGGTGGCGCGAGGAAATCGCACCGGTTTTCGACGTCCAGCCTCTCTCCGGCGACTGGCGCTCCACCTTCCGGGGAGACATCCGCCGCCATCATCTCGGTGTCGCCCTTGTCGGAGAGGTGATGACAAGCGCCCAGCGCTACGAGCGCTCGGAGGGGCTGATCGGCGCCGTTGGCGTCGACCACCTGCTGATCCAGCTCTACCAGTCCGGCCATACGACGCTGGATATCGACGGCAAGGAGATGCGAGCCGGCCCGTCCGACGTCCTGATCCTCGACCTGTCGCGTCCCATGCGGTCGCATGCCAGCGACATGCGGGCAATCAACCTTGTTCTCCCCCGCGCCTTGCTCGGGCTCGACGCCGACGCAATCGACAGAGCCCATGGCACGGTGCTGTCGGGCCGGGAGGCGCTGGGCAGGCTCGCGGGAGACCATCTGCAGGCCCTGCTGAGGGCAGCGCAGGAGCTCGGCCCTCGCGAGGCACCCGGCCTTCTCAAGGCCAGCGCGAATCTCCTCGCAGCCTGCCTTGCGCCTTCGTTGATGCGCGACCAGGACGCTCCATCCACGCTGACGGCCACGCTGGCGACGATGTGCCGCTTCATCGACCGCCATATCGCTGACCCGGCGCTCGATGCGGCCATGCTTTGCTGCGCCTTCGGGCTGTCACGCTCGGCGCTGTACCGCCTGTTCGCGCCACTGGGCGGGGTTTCGGACTATATCCGCCGGCGCAGGCTGGAGCGCGCGCGTCTCGCGCTGAACGGAGCGTCGCTCGAACGAGGCGGCATCGGCAAACTCGCGCGCAGGTTCGGCTTTTCCAGCGACGATGCTTTTTCGCGCGCCTTCAAGGCCCGGTTCGGGGTCGCGCCCCGCGAGGCCGCCCAGATCCGTGTCCTCGCACCGGCCGAGCCCGGCGACGACAGTCTGGAGGCCTGGCTACGACGCCTGGACTGGTAGTCACTGACGGTATTTGCGGCCCCGCCAGTGGTCGGTGCGAACGAGCTGATCTGCATCCGGAAGTCCTGAGCCGTCGCGAGGCGTGRGACCTTCGCAGGCGAGGTTGAGCCGCATTCGCCGGCTGAGCCGCGAAACGATCTAGGGTCGCTCGCCCTCGACAATCCACAAAGCGGCCCGAAGGCCAATTGCCTGCCCTGAGCCCAAAGAAAATCTATCAGCTCGGCAGAGATTTGACCGTTTGTGAAGCGTCAGACGACGGCAGATGAAGAGGCGGTGAACCCTGAGATTTCGCAACCGATGAGGACACGATGCGCCGATCGCTCAATCTTGCCGCGACGCTGCTTGCGGCATTCACCATAGCCGGATCCGGGGCTCTAGGCGGCGAAATCAGGGAAGATCGGCGCATCTCCCAGCCATCGCCGGCGCAGTTGGCCGCGGTCGAGTCCCTCGTCAAAATGCCAATTGATCTATTCCAGCCGAGCGTCTTCGCCGCTCCCAACGGGCATAGCATTCCCTATCGTCTGCTTTCGCCGGCCGCTCAAAGCCAAGCGAAATTGCCGCTTGTCATCGCGCTGCATGCATCGGGCGGGGTGGGCACCGACAATGTCAGCCAGGTCGGGCCCTTCATCCGGAGCTGGGCCGCTCCCGCGATTGCCCGTGAATTTCCGGCATATGTCGTCGTGCCGCAATTTCCGACGCGCAGCGCGAACTATGCTGGCGACGGCAGTAATCGGGTTGCAAAACCGAGCGATCAGCTTGCTGACGTTCTGGCGTTGGTCGAGGATTTGAAACGGCGCCTGCCGGTTGATCCGCAGCGGGTCTACCTGGTCGGGTTCTCGATGGGGGCGTCGGCGGCGATCATTGCCGCGGCAACGAAGCCCAAGACGTTCGCGGGCGTTGTCGCATTCTCGGGAGTTCCGCCGCAGCGCAGCCTGGCGCAACAAGCGGCGAAGGTCCCGTTCCTGATCGTCCATGGAACGGCCGACCGCGAGAATCCGTATGCCGCATCGAGATCATGGGCCGATGCGTTGGCCAGGGCCGGCGGTTCGCCCATGTTCGTGACCTATGACGGGATGGACCATAAAGTCAGCCCGGACCAGTTCTTGGCGCCGGAATGGCGCACTTGGCTCTTCAGCCAGCGCGCGCCACGATAGCGTCGCGCCGCAAGTTGCTCCGGTGGAGCCTAGGGCAACTATGGGGCGGCATCCGGAAAGCCGACAGGGCCCGGCTTTATCCGTTGGCCTGCAGATAGCGCTCGACGAGACGGGCCCACAGCGCGGCGCCGACGGTCAGGCTGTCATCGGCAAAATCATACTGCGCACTGTGGAGGATCGGTGAGTTGAGGCCATTGCCGAGGCGCAGGAAACTTCCTGGCCTGTGCTCGAGGAAATAGGCGAAGTCCTCGCTGCCTGGGATGAGATGGCAGGTCGCTACCTTGTCGGCGCCGACCAGCTCCTCGGCGACCATGCGCGCGAAGGCCGTCTCGGCTTCGGCGTTGACCACGACAGGATAGCCGCGCTCGTAGTCGATCTCGATCGACGCGCCGTGGCCTTCCGCGACCGAGCGGGCGAGCCTGACGACGCGCTCCTCCAGCAGGTCGCGGATCTTCGGCTCGAAGGAGCGTACGCTGAGCGCCAGCCTGGCCTCTTCAGGGATGACGTTGACGGCCTGGCCCGCATGGATAGTGCCGACCGTGACGACAGCCGTCTGTGTCGGGTCGATATTGCGTGAGACGACAGTCTGCAGCGCGACCACGAGATGGCAGGCGACCACGACCGGGTCGATGGTCAGATGCGGGCGCGAGGCATGGCCGCCCTTGCCCCTGATCGTGATGGTGACCGTGTCGGCGGCGGCCATCATCGGGCCGGATCGCAGCAGGATCGTGCCCTCCGGCGCGCCGGGATGATTGTGCAATCCGAAGATCGCATCGAAGGGGAAGCGCTCGAACAGCCCGTCGGCAATCATCGCCTGGGCGCCGCTGATCTTGCCTGCCTCCTCGGCCGGCTGGAAGATCAGCGTCACCGTGCCGTCGAAGCGGCGCGTGCGGGCAAGGTATTCGGCCGTGCCGAGCAGGACGGCGGTGTGCCCGTCATGGCCGCAGGCATGCATCTTGCCGGGCTGGAGGCTGGCATAGGGAAGGCCGGTCTCTTCGGTGATCGGCAGCGCGTCCATGTCGGCGCGGATCGCGATGCTGCCCGCCCCGGTGCCGCTGCTGAGGCGCGCCACGACACCATGGCCGCCGACGTTGCGGGTCACCTCGTAACCCCAGGCCGTGAGCTTGTCGGCGACATAGCGCGCGGTTTCGGCCTCCTCGTGGGAGAGTTCCGGGTTGGCGTGAAGGTAACGGCGGGTCGCCCTGAGATCGGCCTCCATGGCCTCGAAATCGGAGACGCGGGCGAAGCTGTTGTCGAGCGCGGACATGATCTATCTCGGTCTTTGCGGATGCGACCCGGCACTGGCCGGACTACGGCGGCTACTGCACCGGCCCGAACAGTGGATCGGCGTCTTCGGGAATGCCGATGCGAGCACGGAAGGTTAGAGGAAGCGCGACAGGAAGGCCTGGGTGCGCGGATGGCGCGGATTGTCCATCACCTCCTCCGGCCGGCCCATTTCGACGATCTTGCCGCCATCCATGAACACGACCCGGTCGGCGGCCTCGCGCGCGAAGCCGATTTCGTGGGTCACCACGATCATGGTGAGGCCCTGCCGGGCGAGATCGCGCATCGTCGTCAGGACTTCGCCCACCAGTTCGGGGTCGAGCGCCGATGTCGGCTCGTCGAACAGCATCAATTTTGGCTTGATCGCCAGGGCGCGGGCGATGGCGACGCGCTGCTGCTGGCCGCCGGAGAGCTGGCGCGGATAGCTTGCCGCCTTGTCGGAGAGGCCGACCCGATCAAGCAGGTCGAGCGCCCCCGTCGTCGCGTCCCTGCGGTTCATGCCATGGACGCCGATCGGCGCCTCGATGACATTCTCCAGCGCCGTCATATGCGGGTAGAGATTGAACTGCTGGAAGACCATGCCGATCTTGCGGCGCTGGCGCGCGATGCCGTTGCCCGTGAGCTTCTGCAGCCGGCCGTTGCGCATCCGGTAGCCGATCTGCTCGCCATCCACCTCGATGAAGCCCCGGTTGATGGCTTCGAGATGGTTGATGCAGCGCAGGAAGGTCGACTTGCCCGAACCCGAAGGCCCGAGGATGACGACGACCTCGCCCGGCATCACGTCGAGGTCGATGCCTTTGAGCACCTCGAGATGGTCGAAGGACTTGTGGATGTCGCGCGCCCTGACGAGCGGCGTGGTCGCTGCAGCGGCGGTCAATGGCTTGCCTCCTGCACGGCTGGCAGCGGAGCAGCCGCGCCGTCGCGGCGTTCGCCGCGGCTGTAATAGGCCTCGATATAGCTCTGGCCGACATTGAGGATCGAGGTGATCAGCAGGTACCAGAGGACCGCAACCAGCAGCATCGGGATGATCTCGAAGGTGCGGTTGTAGATCGACTGAACCGAGTAGAGCAGATCGGCCATGGCGATGACGCTGACGAGCGAGGTCGCCTTGATCATGCTGATGAGCTGGTTTCCGGTCGGCGGTACGATCGAGCGCATGGCTTGGGGAATGATGATCCGCCGCAATGCCCGGCCCTTGGTCATGCCGAAGGCCTCGGCGGTCTCGGCCTGGCCGCGATCGACCGAAAGCAGGCCGCCACGGATGATCTCCGCCATATAGGCCGCTTCGTTCAGCGCGAGGCCGACGATGGCGGCGGTGACCGGGGTGATGACCGAGTTGGTTTCCCAACTCGCCAGGTTCGGCCCGAACGGGATTGCGAGCGAGATCTGGGGGAACAGCGTCGAGAGATTGTACCAGAAGATCAACTGCACGAGCAGCGGCGTGCCACGGAAGAACCAGATGAACAGCGACGCGGAGGAGCTCGCGAGAGTGTCCTTCGACAACCGCGCGATTGCGAGCACGAGCCCGAGCGCGGTGCCGATTACCATAGCGACGACCGTCAATCCGAGGCTGACCGAGAGGCCATTGAGCACGGTGCGGTCGAAGAAATAGGCGGCGACGACCGGCCAGCCGAAATTTTCGTTCCTCGCGACGATCAGGCCGAAATCGACGACGATTATGGCCGTGACCGCCCAGAGGATCAGGCGTGCGATCGGGAAGGGGGCGTGCGCATTGACCACGTCCCTCGGGTCGGCGCCGCCCGAGGGTGGCGCTGTCATCGCGGGCTCGCCGCTCATTTCGGCAGGGCCCCGCCCAGATTGAGGCCGGGCTCCTTGAGCATGTTATTCTCGAGCCCCCATTTCTTCATGATCGCGGCATAGGTGCCGTTATCGATCAGGATCTTGACGGCATCGCGCAGAACCGGGCCGAGCGGCGAGCCCTTGGGGACCACAGCGCCCTGATAGAGATCCTCAAACCCGTTGCGTGCACCGACGCCGGTGAGTTCAAGCTGGCCGTTGGCCTGCGCGACGAAATAGGTGAGGGGCGCCTGCGACGAGAAGAAGGCATCGGCGCGCTTGGAGCGGACCGACAGGATAGAGCTCGGCTGATCGGAATAGGACTGCACCTCGATGGGGCTCTTGCCGTCCGCCTTGCACTTCTCTGCCTGGACCTGGATGACGCGCTCGGCCGAGCCGCCGGCCATGACGGCGATGCGGTTGCCGCAGGCGGTGTCGAGCGAGGTGATGCCCTTGGGATTGCCCTTCTGCACCGCGAAGACGACGAATTCCTGGACCCAGTCGACGAAGTCGTTGGCTTCCTGCCGGCTCTTGAAATCACCGACCGGGCCAAAGGCGAACTGGTAGCGCCCGGCATTCACGCCGGCGAGCAGGGCAGGCAGGCCTCCCACCGTCGCATGCTMGATCGTGACGCCCAGGACCTGACCGATGGCATCGGTGAGGTCGGAGCTGGCGCCGCTCATCTCGGTGCCGGTGACGATCTCGTAGGGCGGGAAGGAGCCGTTATTGACCGAAATCATCTTGCCCTTGCTGCGCAGCGTCTCAGGCAGGCGCGCCCGCAGCTCCTCGTTGACCGTCTGCTTCGCGATCGTGCCCTGCTGGGCCAGCGCGGATCCGGCCAGCGTCAATCCGGCGAAGGCGACGGAGGCAATCAATCTGAAATACATGGTGCTACTCCCCATTCTTGTCTGAACTTGCAGGCCGGGCGGTGGCGCCGGCCTGTCGCAACGCTTCTCGGGCGTGTCAGCGGGTGCGCGCTTGCCGCGGGAAAAGCTCGGCCGGTGTCAGCAGGCGCGGCAGGATCTTCTGCTCATGGAGCTCGGTCGCGAAATCGGCGATCATGACTTCGTTCTCGGCGAAACCGCTCGCGCTCCACGAAGAGGGCAGATCGCGGGCGCAACGGCGCAGCTCGTCGAACATCCAGGGTGTCGTATCGGCGTATTTCTCGCGCTTCTCGAGCCAGAGCCGCTGCGACTCGTCGATCAACGCACTGAGCTCGTCCATGATCCAGGGGTGGTCGCGGACGAATTCGGCTTTGAAGCCGATCAGGTGCATGCCCGGGATGTAGCCGACCTCGTGGAAATAGGTGGTCTCCGCCGCCCGGAAATCCTCGAGCACCTGACGGAACGGCGAGGCCGGATCGAAGAAGCCCTTGGGCATGAAGGGAGTGAAGACGGCATCGAGCCCGCCATCCCGCAGGAGATCCACCATCGGGCGCTCACCCGGAGCAGCCTCGATCCGACCGGGACGACCGAAGCCGTCGAGGCGGTCGGTGATCGGGTGAGCCTCGGTCAGGCGCCCGGCATACCACATAGCGTCCTCGACGCCGACGCCTTCGCGGCGCACGGCGGCGCGGGTCCAGGTGTTGCCGGAATCGCGCCAGCCTGTGACGCCGATCTTCTTGCCGGCAAGGTCGGCGAGCGTGCGGATCGAGCTGTCCTTGGTCGTCACGATGCAGCGATGACGAAAGCCGCGCATGATGAAGTTCGGCATGCCGACGATCGTGTCGTTGCCGTCATGGCGCAGCTGGGCATAGCGGCTGAATGACAGCTCTGCGGCATCGTAAGCTTCGTCGGTGGCCAGATCGCCGACCAGTGTGCCGACGCGATCGACCTGGATCTTCAGCCGGGGCGAGGAGACGTCGCCAAGAACGAGCGGGGTCATATAGTCCCAATCGCGGAGTGCAAGGCGCAGCGTCACAGCCATGTTGGCAACTCTGAAAAGCTCTCGACAGGCCAAGTGCTAAATGTTCAAAAATAACTGCGCAAATGTTATTATGTTATTGAACATTAAATGGCCGGCAGATGAACAGCTCGATCAGCGCCGACTGGCTCGCAAGAACGATCGTTGATCGCAGCATCCGGGGCATCGCCCTGGAGACCAGCGCGCTGATCAGGGCGGGGGCGCTGCCTGTCGGGGCGCGGCTGCCGGCGATCCGCGACATCGCCTACGAAATGAAGGTCAGTCCGGCGACGATCTCCGAGGCCTGGAGCGAATTGCGCCGCCAGAAGWTCATTCGCGGCCGGGGGCGCAACGGCACCTGGGTCAGTGGGGACCGCTTCATCGCCCAGCCGGAACGGCTGGCGAGCTCCGGCGACTACGGTGCCGGCGTGCTGAACCTGTCGCTGGCAATTCCCGACACAGCCCTGCTGCCACCGCTCGCAGAGGCGCTGGCCCATGGCGCAACGGTCGACAAGCTCAACAGCTATGAACGGAGCCGGGTCGTACCGGAACTGCGCGAGGCGGCCGAAGCGCGCTGGCCCTATCGGCCGGAAGCATTCCTCGCCACCAATGGCGGCTACAATGCCGTCTACAATACCCTGCGGGCCCTTGTGGCGCCGGGCTCGGCCGTCGCGATCGAGCATCCGACGGCCATGCGGCTGCTCGACATCCTCGAGGATCTTGGCGTCAGGATCGTGCCTGTGGCCTGCGACGAGCACGGCCCCCTGCCGGCCTCGCTCCGCGCCGCGGCGCAGGAGCGGCTTGCTGCATTCGTGTTCCAGCCAAGACTGCACTCGGTTACGGGGCAGACGGTCAGTGCTGAACGGCTCGCGCTGATCGGCGACATCCTTGCTGAGAGCGATGCGCTGATCATCGAGGATGACGGCGTGGCCGACATCTCGGAGGCACCGCCCGCGTCACTCGGCGTGCGCTTTCCGGAGCGCACCATCCATATCGTCTCTTATTCGAAGACCCTCGGGCCCGATCTGCGGCTCGCGGTGCTGTCGAGTTCGGCTGCGATCGTCGAACAGGTCCAGTCCTATCGGGCCTTCAGCGCGGGCTGGACGAGCCGCCTGCTCCAGGGCGCAACCTCCTGGCTGCTGCGTGACGAGGCGAGTCGGGATATCGTGGCGAAGGCTCGCATCATCTACAAGCAGCGGCGCGACAGGCTCGCTGCGGCGCTGGCCGCGCGCGGCATCCACACCGCGCCCGGAAGCGGCCTTTGCCTGTGGGTTCCGATCATCTCGGAGCCCTTCGCGATGGTGACGCTCGCCGCGCGCAACATCGCGGTCAATCCCGGCAGCAAGTTCTCGGTCCTGCCCAGTGCCCATATCCGCGTCGCGACCGCGACCCTAACCGATCGCTACGAGGAAGTGGCCGATGCGATCGCTCTCGCCCGGTCCCCCTGATCGCGGGAACGGAGCTGCGTTCCAGTGCTGGCGGATGCCGGGGTTTGCGCTATAGCCGGGAGCATCGTCAGCCAGCCGGATTGCCGCCCATGCCTGCCCGCGCCCGTTCCCTTGGTTTGATCTGCGGCTCGCTGCCGCCCGGCCCGCTCAATGCGATTACCGATGTTGCCGGCGTCCGTGTCGGCCACAGGACCATTCGCKACGGGGATATCCAGACCGGGTTCACGGCCATCCTGCCCMATGGCGACGATCTGTTCCGCGAGAAGCTGCGCGCCGGTGTCGATGTCATCAACGGCTTTGGCAAGAGTGCCGGGCTGGTGCAGGTCTCCGAACTCGGCCAGATCGAAACCCCGCTTCTGCTGGGAAACACATTGTCGGTCGGAACTGGCTTCAATGCCCTCGTCACGCGCGCGCTCGCGGCCAATCCCGACATTGGCCGGACGACCGGAACGGTCAATCCGGTCGTGCTCGAGTGCAATGACGGTTTTCTCTCAGACATTCGGGCGCGCGTTCTGAGCGAGAGCGACGCCTTCGCGGCACTTGATGCTGCTATGGCAGGCCCGGTCGAGGAGGGCGCCGTCGGCGGCGGGACCGGCATGAGCGCCTTTGGTTTCAAGGGCGGCATCGGCACGGCCTCGCGCCTGCTCAGGCTGGACGGCAGGGATTATACGCTCGGCGTGCTGGTTCAGGCCAATTTTGGCAATGCGGGAGATCTGGTTCTGCCTGATGGCCGCCGGCCCGTTCCGCCMGCCATGCCGCACGCGGCCGCGCCCGAGCGTGGGTCCGTCATCATCGTGGTGGCGACCGATATCCCGATGGAATCGCGGCAGCTGACGCGCGTTGCCAGGCGGTGCGGTGCGGGGCTGGCGCGGCTCGGCGCATTCTGGGGCAATGGCAGCGGCGATATCGCGCTGGCCTTCAGCACGGCCGGCCGCATCAGCCATCATGAACGCGCCGATCTCGCGCCGATGGTCGTGCTCAACGAGAATCGAATCGATCTGCCGTTTCGCGCGGCCGCCGAGGCGACCCAGGAGGCCGTCC
Organism: Allobosea sp. 05T422_2; assembly: GCF_056396265.1. Lineage (NCBI taxonomy): Bacteria > Pseudomonadati > Pseudomonadota > Alphaproteobacteria > Hyphomicrobiales > Alloboseaceae > Allobosea > Allobosea sp. 05T422_2. Next base: position 14,511 of record NZ_JBFTLD010000013.1, read on the forward strand.
TCAACGCCATGCTCGCCGCGCCGGCGGTGGCGGGGCGAGACGGTCATGCGAGGCCTTCGCTCGCCGACGTTCTCGCCCGCTCCTGAGGGCTCGCTGTCGCCCGCCGCAATCAGGCCGGTTGGGGCGCGCCATCGGCTGGATCGCGGACGGCCTGAACCGTCAKACGCTTCACGTCGCCGCTGCGCGTCGTCCAGTTGATGGATTGGCCGACCGAGAGGCCGATCAGAGCGGTCCCGATCGGGGTCAGGATCGAGATCTTGCCCTGGGCGATGTCGGCCTCGGGCGGATAGACCAGGGTCACGGTGGTGGTCTTGCCCGTGACCTCGTCCTGGAACAGCACTTCGCTGCCCATGCGCACGGCGTCGGCGAGCTGGCGCCCCTTGGCGAGAACGCGGGCGCGCGCCACTTCGTCGGCGAGTTCCGCTGCGACATCGGGAAAGGTGTTGGTCGCGGCAATCGCGAGCTGGGTGAGCTTCTCGTGATCGATTGCGGTCAAGGTGATACGGGGCTTTGCCCCGCCGGAGGTCCGGTTGGTCATGTGAACGTCGTCCTGAATGATTGCGCACCCGTGGGCAGCGCGTAGCAGTGGAAGATTGCGCGCAGGCGAGCTTGCACGATGCCGGACAATGGCGTCGGGGGGGCTCTCTGCCTTCGGCAGACGCTTTCGTCGCTTGCGCTGATGGTGGATGTGCGGGGCGTTGCCCGCGTCGACCTTAAGTCCGGAATGATGCCGATTCGGCGCCGGAACGCCGACCGMCCCGAACCCKAGGCGCGCGGCGCGACGAATCCGGGGCTAGTTGCCCGCGATCAGGTTACCTGCCCGGTGCAGGCCGCGACGGAAATTGGAGAAGCGCGCCATCATGTCTCATGACTTAGGCTCGCTGCCCGAATTGTCAAATCACAAGCCTGCCGGAAGGCTGCGATCGCGGAGCGCAACGCTGGCCTGAAACGCGGGGCAAGGCTGGCGGTCCGACTTCCGTCCGGGCCCGATCATGACGCTCGATCATCAGACCGGATGGTATCCAGGCCGATGATCCAACGTGTTGTGTTTGCAGCGGCTTTCCCTAAAGCCGCGATCCACTGTTGGGACCGCTGCCTTAGGCCGCAGCGCTGTAGGGGCCGAGCTGCGCGGCGTGCCGCCGCACGAGTTCCAAACCGAATTCCGTCGGGCGCAGAGCGGGGGACCGGTCGTGAATGGCAAGACCGGCGCGCTCGCCGAAGAGGCGCTTGCCGTAGCAGAGCAGGCTCTCGATCGACTGCATGATGAAGACGATTGCAGGCGAGACGTCGCGATAGGCGGCCTCCGCGCTGGGCTCGTCTCCAGCCATGAAGTGGTTATAGGCGCGTAGCGCGTGATCGATCGTGTCGGGGGCCAGGATCATGCCCGCACAGCCGGCGCGCAGGTTGTCGACCAGTTCGAGGCCGCCGCGACCGTTGAAGACGGGAAGCCGCCCTTCCGTGGTCGTGATCAGCTGCCGAATGTCCACGGCTGGGCCTTCACCCTTGATCAGGCTGATATTCGGATGGCGCGACACCAGTTCGCGGATGTCTTCGGCCGAGAGGCCGCGCCCCATATAGGCTGGTGCATTCTGGATCGCGACGGGCAGGGARGTCGCGTCAGCGACCCGGCCGAAGAAGCGGATATATTCAGCCGCTCCAAAACTGCCGACCATCGGCGGCTGCAGGATGACCCAGTCGGCCTTCGCAGTCTCGGCTGCCCTGACCTGCTCGATCTGTTCCGCGACGGACGAACCGTAGATCGTGAAGGCGAGCGGCACGCGTCCGGCAGTGTCCTCGGAAACCCATTCCATTAGCGCCAGGCGCTCGGACTGGGTCAGTTTGGACACTTCGGTGGCGAGGCCGAGCGCGGCAATGCCGTGCACGCCCAGCGCAAGGCAGAGCTCCGTCTGGCGGCGCATCGCTGCCCGGTCAAGCCTCTCCTGCTCGTCGAACAAGGCGTAGACCATGGCATGAATGCCGGCGAAAGGCGGCGCGAAGCCCATCTCATATCCTCACGGTAGCGTGTCGTTTCGAAGATCAGATGTTAAACATCAGATGAATGGTTGCAAGCGAAACCCGAGCGTGGCAATTTCATGAAAATGGAGGGTCGAATGTCCCAGGCTCATGGCATGCGGAAAGGCGCGAAGCCCGGAAAGATCGGCGCGATGGTCTCCGCGCTCGGCGCTGCGATCGTGCGCGGCGAGATCGCGCCGGGGGCGGTACTGCCTCCCGAGCACGAACTGGAGGCGCATTACCGGGTTGGCCGCAGCGTCGTCCGCGAGGCGATGAAGACGCTGACCGCGAAGGGGTTGGTGAGCGTCCGCCCGCGCCACGGCACGCATGTTCGTCCGGCCCAGGACTGGATGCTGCTCGACAGCGATGTCCTGGGATGGGTGCGGAACAGCGGGGGGCTCGACCGCAGCCTGTTGCTCGCATTGGAGGAAACCCGCGCGATCATCGAGCCGGCAGCGGCTGCCCTCGCGGCGCAGCGCGCAACGCCTGAGGATGTCTGGCGGATCAATGCCGCGCTTGCGGCGATGGACGACGGCCAGTTCGACCCGCAGGCAGCGATTGCGGCGGACAAGGCCTTTCACCTCGCGATTCTCGAGGCGACGCATAACCCGGTGCTGCGCAGCTTTCGCGGCGCAATCGATGCGATCCTGAGCGCCATCTTCGACATCACCGTGGGCGTCTTCACCGGCAACCTGCCGAACCATGCCGCCGTTGCGCGTGCGATCGAGGCCCGCGACGCAAAACAGGCGCGCGAAGCCATGKAAGTCCTGCTTGGTTACACCTACGGGCACCTGCTCTCGGACGGCGCAATAACGCCGCCGGATCTCAAGAAATCCACCCTTGGAGAAACGCCATGACATTCAAGAGCCTGATGCTCGCCGCAGCGATGACGGCGACGAGCCTTTCCGCGTCCGCCGCCTGGCCGGAGCGGCCAGTCACCCTGATCGTGCCCTGGGCCGCCGGCGGCGGCACCGATGCGGTTGCCCGCATCCTTGCGGCGGGGCTGGAGAAGGAGCTCGGCAAGCCGGTCAATGTCGTCAACCGCACCGGTGGCGGCGGCGTCGTCGGCCATACCGAGATCGTCAATGCCAAGCCGGACGGTTACACGATCGGTCTGGCCACCGCCGAGGTGACGACCTTCTACTGGTCGAACACCGCACCCTTCACCTATGAGAAGCTGACGCCGCTGGCGCTGGTGAACTTCGATTCCGCCGCGTTCAACGTCGCGTCCAACAGCCCCTGGGCCAATCTGCGCGCGGCGCTGGACGACATCCGCAAGCAGCCGGTCGGCCATTTCAAGATGTCGGGCATGGCGGCAGGAGCCGCCTATCACCTCGCTTTTGCCGGGCTGCTGCAGCTCGAGGGCATCGACCCGAAGAGCGTCGTCGTCGTGCCGAGCCAGGGTGCGGCGCCTGGTTTCCAGGAGCTGGCTTCCGGCGGCGTGCAGATCGTTCCGTCATCGCTGCCCGAGGGCAAGCCGATGATCGATGCCGGCCGCGTCAAGTCGCTGGCCGTGCTTTCGAAGGAGAAGATCTCGGCCTTCCCGTCGGTGCCGACGGTCAAGGACGCGATCGGCAAGGACTATGAGGGTGGTACCTGGCGCGGCCTTGCGGCTCCCGCCAATCTGCCGGCCGAAGTCACGGCACGTCTTGTCGAGGCGACCGACAAGGTGGCGAATTCCGACAGCTACAAGAGCTTCCTGGCCGAGCGCGGCTTTGGCTATGCCTTCGCCAAGGGGCCGGCCTTCGGCAGCTTCCTCGTCGAGCAGCACAAGCGCAATGGCGAGATCATGGGCGCGCTCGGCCTGCGCCTGCGMCAGTAGCGCCAGCCCAATCCAGCCCGGCCCCGCGCCGGAGCATGACGCGGCGCTGGCTTGCCCGCGCCGCGTCCACCCCATCGTGTCCTTCGCGCCGGGCAGGTCTCCATGAAATTCAACGATCTCTTCGCCGGGCTGGTGTTCCTCGGGCTGGCCGCGCTCGTCGCGACGGCGTCCTGGCATCTGCCGAACCCTTCGCAGCAACCGCTGGGCCCCTCGGCCTTCCCGCTGATCCTGTCCGGATTGCTGGCGCTTTGCGCTGCGATCCTCGGGGTCAATGGCGCTCGCGCGGTCGACCGCGGCCCGATGCTGGCCCTGGCCGACTGGGCACGCAGCCCTGCGGCGTTGATGAAGCTCGCGCTCGTGCCGGCTGTAGTGCTGTTCTACCTCTGGTTCTCGGAGGTATTGGGCTTCCTCATCACGGCACCGCTGATCCTCGTCGTGCTGTTCATGGCGGGTGGGGTCCGGCCGGGCCCGGCCCTCGCGCTCTCCCTGCTCGCGGCGCTTGCGATGCATTCGATCTTCTATCTCGGTCTCGGCGTGCAGCTGCCGTGGGGGCCCCTCGAACCGATCCGCTGGTGAGGCTGCCAGGCTCGATGCCTATGTCACCGCGCTGGGGATGGTGCTCGATCCCTATGTGCTCGCTGTCATCACCGCCTCGGCCATTTACGGCCTCATTGTCGGATGCATTCCCGGCCTGTCCGCCACGATGGCGACAGCGCTTCTGGTGCCGCTGACCTTCTTCATGCCGCCCGTCCCGGCCATCGCCGCGATCGTCACGACCAGTACGATGGCAATCTTTTCCGGCGATATTCCGGGCTGCCTGCTGCGCATTCCCGGCACGCCGGCCTCGGCGGCCTATGTCGACGATTCCTACCAGATGACGCTGCGGGGCGAGCCTGAGCTGGCGCTCGGCATCGGGCTCTGGTTCTCGGTTCTCGGTGGCCTGTTCGGAACCGCGGTGATGATGGCGGCGTCCCCGGCCATCGCCGATTTCGCGCTTGGCTTCGGCTCGGTCGAGTTCTTCTGGATCGTGATGCTCGGTCTCGGCGGGGCAGTCTTCATTGGCTCTTCGACGCCGCTCAAGGCCTGTATCGCATTGCTGATCGGCCTGATGATCTCGCTTGTCGGCATGAACAATCCGGCCGGCCAGCCGCGCTTCACCTTCGACAACACCGAGATGCTCGGCGGTGTCTCGCTGATCCCGATGATGGTCGGCATGTTCGCCTGCTCGGAGGTGATGCGCCACATGATCTCGGACGGAAGCGCGCCGCAGATCGTCATCAAGAAGATGGGGCCGATCTTCGCCAATATGTGGCGGCTGACCAAGCAATACCCGTGGCAGCTTGTTCGCGGCAGCGCGCTCGGGACCGTCGTCGGTATCCAGCCGGGCAGCGGCGCCGACATGGCGGCCTGGATGTCCTATGCGATGAGCAAGCGCTTCTCGAAGACGCCCGAGAAATTCGGCACGGGTCACCCCGAAGGGCTGATCGAGGCAGGAGCCTCCAATAACAGCTCGCTTGCGGGCGCCTGGATTCCGGCTCTCGTCTTCGGCATTCCCGGCGACTCGATCACCGCGATCGCCATCGGTGTCCTGATGATGAAGAACATGGCGCCGGGGCCGACGATCTTCGTCAACAATCCCGAGAACGTCTACGCGCTGTTTCTCGTCTTCGTCATCGCCAACCTGCTGATGCTGCCGCTCGGCTGGGCGATCATCAAGGTGGCCTCGCGGGTGCTGCATGTGCCCCGCAAGATCCTGATGCCGATCATCCTGCTCTTCGCCATCGTCGGCTCCTACGCGATCAACAACTCGCTCTTCGATGTCGGGCTGATGCTGGCCTTCGGTGCCCTTGCCTTCGTGCTCGAGGAGAACGGCTTTCCGGTTGCGCCGGTCATCCTCGGCGTGGTGCTCGGCCCGCTGCTGGAGGAGTATTTCATCAACTCGATGATCAAGTCCGACGGCAGCCTGATCGGCCTGGTCAATCGACCGATCGCGGCGGTGCTTGCGGCGGTGACGGTCGGGATCATTGCCTGGACCATCGTCGCCTCGCTGCGGGCGCCGAAGCATCCGGCAAGGCCGATGCCGCAGGACCTGTGAACGCCGCTTGAAGCCAAAAGGAAGGCCGGCAGCGATGATTGCGCTGCCGGCCTTCTTTCCATTGTGCGCTTTCCCCTGCGCGGACCGTCGGCAAGGGGCTCATTGGCTACCTGTCTCGCTCGTCCTCCGACGAGGGGCTGCTTGCTGTGCAACGACCAGCGATGCAGACCAGTTCGATCACCTTATGCTCGGTACTGAGGCAGTTCGCCCGGTAGATGACGATCTTGCCCTGATCGGGCAGCCTGATGACCTTGGCGTTGGCACAACCGGATTCGAGCAGGGCGCGTTGCAGGTCACCGTCGCTTGCGGCGCCAGGGGATGGAGCGGATAAGACGAGGGCAGCGAGTGCCGCGAAGAACCGATCGCGCCCGCCGCCCGCCGAGATGCGGGCCACCGCTGCGCTTACTTCGCCTTCTGCAGCGAGGTGACGGTGATCTGACCGTTGACGCGCTCGGCGGTGAACTTGACCTTTTCGCCGGCCTTCAACTCCTTGAGCATGGCCGGGTCGGCGGCCTTGAACACCATCGTCATGCCGTCCATGTCGAGGTTCTTGATCGGGCCGTGATCAAGCGTGATCTTGCCCTGGGCCATATCGACCTTCTTGACCGTCGCGCTCACCGGAGCTGCGTCCTGCGCCAGGGCCGCGCCAGCAAGGCTGCCGCTGACAAGTGCGATCGTGAGAAGTCTGCGCATCATGGTCTCCATCGTGATGTGAGGGTTGCCGCGGTCACTTGACGGTGATGGTGCCGGTCATTCCGGCTTCGCGGTGGCCGGGGATCAGGCACGAGAAATCGAACTGCCCGGCCTTGGTGAACTGCCAGACGATCTCCCCGGTCTTCTTGGGGGAGAGGCGCTTGGCGTTCGGATCGTCATGCTCCATGTCGGGGTTCTTCTGCATCTCGACGGCGTGCTTGAGGTTCTCCTCGAGCGTCGCCACGACCAACTCGTGATCGAGCTCGCCATTGTTGCGCAGCTGGAAGCGGATCTGTTCACCGCGCCGGACCTCGATCCTGTCCGGGATGAACTGCATCTTGCCCTCACGCTCGGCCATGGCGATCTGGATCAGCCGGGCCGGCTTCTTGGGATCGCCCGGCTTGCCATAGGCGGTCTCGTCGCCATGGCCGTGCCCGGCTCCGCCAGGACCGGCCAGCGCTGCCGCGGCGGAGAACATGACGGCCACCGCCGCCAAGCCGAGTTTCGTGAAGTGCTTTGACATGGTTCCTCTCCCGAAGGGGTGTCGATGGACGCTCAGTGGTTGGAATGGCCGCCGGCCTTGGCCGCGGGCACCGGCTTGCCATCCGGGCCGAGTCGGGGTTTGCGCGGATCCTTCACGCGCCAGTCGGCTGATTGCCCGCCGCTGTCGGGCGCAGTCGCACGGGGTGCCTCGGTCAGCTTGGCGCCCTTGTATTCGTAGGCGACGGTACCTTCCGGGTGCTTGAACCAGCCGGGGTCCTTGTAGTCGTTCTTGGCGAGGCCCTCGCGGACCTTCACGACCGAGAACATGCCGCCMATTTCAACCGGGCCGAACTGCGCAAAACCCGTCATCATCGGCAGAGTGTTGTTCGGCAGGGGCATTTCCATCGCGCCCATCTCGCCCATGCCGTTGGAGCCCATCGGCATATAGCCCGGCGCGATCTTGGCGATCCGCTTGGCAATGTCCTTCTTGCCGACGCCGATATAGGTTTTCACCGAGTGGCCCATGGCATTCATGGTGTGGTGCGACTTGTGGCAATGGATCGCCCAGTCGCCGAGCTCGTCGGCGACGAAGTCGAAGGCGCGCATCTGGCCCACCGCGACATCGATCGAGACCTCGTCCCAGGCGGCCGCTGGATCGACCCAGCCGCCATCCGTGCAGGAGACCTTGAACTCGTAGCCGTGCATGTGGATCGGATGGTTCGTCATCGTCAGATTGCCGAAGCGGATGCGCACCTTGTCGTTCTTCGCCACGACGAAAGGATCGATCCCCGGGAAGACCCGGCTGTTCCAGCACCACAGGTTGAAGTCGAGCATCGTGTTGACCTTCGGCACATAGGAGCCGGCCTCGATGTCGAAGGCATTGAGCAGGAAGACGAAATCACGGGCGACGCGGCGGAAGGCCGGGTCCTTGGGATGAACGACGAAGAAGCCCATCATGCCCATCGCCATCTGGACCATTTCGTCCGAATGGGGGTGGTACATGTAGGTGCCGGAGCGCCGCAGCAGGAACTCGTAGACATAGGTCTTGCCGGGCGGGATATGCGGCTGGTTCAGCCCGCCGACGCCATCCATGCCGTTGGGCAGGCGCTGGCCATGCCAATGGATMGTCGTGTTCTCGGGCAGCTTGTTGGTGACGAAGATGCGGACCTTGTCGCCCTCCACCGCCTCGATGGTGGGGCCCGGCGACTGGCCGTTATAGCCCCAGAGATAGGCCTTCATGCCCGGCGCGAGCTCGCGCTCGACMGGTTCGGCGACGAGATGGAACTCCTTCCAGTCGCCGTTCATCCGCCAGGGCAGGGTCCAGCCGTTCAAAGTGGCGACCGGCTGGTAATCCGGCCCGCTGGTTGGAACCAGTGGTGCCTGGGTCGAGGCGTCCGTCATGGTCGGCGCCTCGGGGACCGAAGCGAAGGCGGTGCGGCCGGAGACGGCTGTCGCACCGGCAAGGACGAGGCCGGACGAGCCGATGAAGCCTCTGCGTGACATGGTCATGGTGTCGTTCCTTGCTCGCTAATGGCCTGCGCCGCCGCCGTCGCCACCGGTGCTCGCGGCGGCGGTCGCTCCACCGCCACCGGTGCCGCCACCGCCGATCACGACGTGCTTGAGGTCGGTATGGGCGATCCAGAAATCGCGGCGCGCATTGATCRCGGCGACATTCGACAGGATGCGCCCGCGCGCATCGGTGATGAGCTGCGTCACATCGACGAGCATGCCGTTATAGTGCAGCAGCGACTCGTCCTGGATGATCTTGCGCAGCGGCAGGACGTTGTTCTGGTATTGCCGGGCGATGTCATAGGTGGCGCGATAGCTGGTATAGGCTTCGCGCGCTTCCGAGCGGATATTGACGGCCTTCTCGGCAAGCTTGTTGGCGGCCTGCATATAGTTCTGCTCGGCCCGGACCACGCGCGACTGTCCGAAATCATAGATCGGGATCTCGATCTCGAGTTCGAGCGTGGTGCTGCGCTTCGACTCCCGCTCGACGTCACCATCGGCCAGGGCCCTGCGCCCACGGTCATAGGTGCGCCGGCCGAGCAGATCGACGTCGTTGACGAAGCGGGTTGCGTTGGTGAGGCCCAGCGACTTCGCCAGCGCGTCGAGATCGCCGCGGGCGATCTGCAGATCGATCCGCTTGCGCAAGGCCTCGGCTTCGATCGCCTTGGCACTCTGGATTTGCGGAAGGGGCGCAAGATTGGCGGGGATCTGGAACTTCAGCTCGTCGCCCCACAGGCCAAGCAGCCGCACGAGGCGTTCGCGCTCCTGGCGCTGCAGCAGGCGTGCCTGGCCGAGCTGGGCGCCGAGCTCGGCGTCGAAGGCGAATTCGCGGGCCTGATCGAGCTTGTTGATGCCGCCGGACTCGCCGAGCCGCTTGAACAGCTCGGAGGCGGCGTCGGTGGAGTTCTTGGCCTGCTCGAAGAAGCCGACCTGCGCATTGGCGGCGACGGCCCGGTAATACTGCCGGCGCGTTTCGGCTGCCAGCTTCAGCACGGATTCGGCGGCGCGCAACTGGGCGGTCTGGAATGTCTCGCGGGCGATTGCGGCGCGCGCCGGTAATGTCGCAAGCGCGAAGAGGCTGCCTGCGACCTGGCGCTCGATCTCCAGTTCAAATCGTCCTGAAAGCTTGGAGATGCCAAAGCGGGGATTGGGCGGCAGGCTCGCCGCGACCATCTGCGCCTCGGCAATGCCGAGATCATTGAAGGCGGCTTGCAGGCCGCGATTGTTAAGCAGCGCGATCTGCACCGCGGAATCGGCCGTCAGCGGTTTCCTCAGCAGCTGGTCGACGCGAGCCTTGGCGCTGATCGCCACCMCRGCATCATTGATCTTGACCACGTCCTTCTTCAGCTCGCTGAAGGCGAGATTCTGCGCCGGGCCGATGCCGCCATCGGCGGAGAAGGTCGCGCAACCGCCAAGGAGCGCGGCCATGCCGGCGACAAGGGCGAGGCGGGAAACAGACGGGAAGCGCATGATCGACCGGAAAGGGATGGACGCAGGCGTGGCCACAGTGATCGGTCCTTCGGTCATGGCTGCGGTCCAACGCGCCGATTGAGTTCACGCCAGTCCTTCGGCTCGGCCGGGCGCAGCACGGTGCTGCCGGCAGTGACGCTCTGATAGGCAGGGGCGGGGACGTTCACGTTCGGATCGGCCGGACGTGCGAGATAGTCAGGCAGCGGTTTGCCGGCGCAGGCGCCGAGCACGATCGCAAGGGTTGCGAGGAGGAGTGGTCTTGCAATCATTGCGATTCGGCGTCTCCAGCGGCGTGGTGACGTCTGACTAGCAACGGMGCTCCGGCCGCGTCCGTTACAAATTGTTGCGAAGCGATCCGCGCATTTGGCGCAAGCAGGCGTTATCTTGACCCTTGAGCCGCGTACCGATCACTCCTCGCCCGTCCAGTCGGAAGTCCGAAGTTGAACCCATTCCCTGCAAGCGTTCAGGCCGAGGATCACGGCCATGTGCTGGTGGTCGACGACGACCCGCAGATCCGCCTGCTGGTCGCGCGCTTCCTGCAGCGGCATAGCTATCAGGTCAGCGGCGCCGCCGATGGCGATGCGATGTTCGACATCCTCAAACGCAGCGAGATCGACCTCGTCATTCTCGACCTGATGCTGCCGGGCCGTTCGGGGATTGAACTCTGCCGCGATATCCGCGCGATCTCGCCGGTGCCGATCGTGATGCTGACGGCCCGCAGCGAGGAGAGCGACCGCATACAGGGGCTCGAGGTCGGCGCAGATGACTATGTGACCAAGCCGTTCAGTCCACGCGAGCTGCTGGCGCGGGTTCGGGCCGTGCTGCGGCGCACGCGCATCCGCCGGGGCGAGCCGAGTGATCGCGCCAGCGAGCAGATAGGCTTCGATGGCTGGACGATGGATCTGCGCCGCCGGGAATTGCTGTCGCCGTCGGGAACGCTGGTCGATCTTTCGACTGGCGAGTTCGACCTGCTGCTTGCCTTTGCCGAACACGCCAACAGGGTGCTCTCGCGAGAGGCGCTGATGCAGTTTGCCAAGACGCGCAGCAGTGACGACCCTTTCGACAGGACGATCGATGTCCAGATCAGCCGCCTGCGCCGCAAGCTCGAGGCGGATACGAATGGCAGCCAGCTGATCAAGACCATCCGAGGCTCGGGCTACATGTTCACGCCGACCGTGCAGGCGCGCGAGGGTGAGCYGGCATGAGCAGGTCCCTCCGTCCGCGCTGGCCCGACACGGTTGCGGGCCGCGCCATCCTGATCCTCGTCGCGGCGCTGCTCGCTTTCCATTTCGCCGGCTACTGGGCCTATCGCGTCAGTGTCGACAGCATGGCCAATGTGCAGCGCGACAAGGCGCTGGCGGAGCGCATTGTCACGATCAAGCGCGCGATCGCCGGCAACGTGCACGATGCAGAGCGCGATCGCGTCGCCCATGATCTGTCGAGCGCGAGCCTGGAGGTGCACTGGAGCAATGTCAGCCTCGTCCTCGGTACTGCGCCGAAAACCGAACGCACGCAGGCGATGGCGGCACGGCTGATGGAACTCGCGCCTGAGCTCGCATCGGAATCGTTTCGCCTGGGCTATGCCGATGGCGGGGCCCCAGGCGCCGGAGAGGGAGATGCCGATCGCCATATGATGCTGGTCTCGGTCAGGCTGGACGACGGCTCCTGGGTCAATTTCTCCTCGACGACGCTCGGGGCCGCGCAGCATGCCGACTGGAACGTGCTGGCGATCATGATCTGTTTCGGCGTGGCGATCATCGTCATCGGCGTGCTGCTGCTGCGCTGGGCGACGCGGCCGCTGCGCGACCTGGCGCTGGCAGCCGAGCGCTTCAGCCTCGACCAGGCCCCGACACCGCTCAGCGAGGTCGGCCCCGCTGAGGTGCGCCGGGCGGCGCGCGCCTTCAACACCATGGGCGAGCGCATCCAGCGCCTCGTCGCCGAGCGCATGCAGGCGCTGGCGGCGGTCTCGCATGACCTGCGCACGCCGATCACGCGTCTGCGGCTGCGCTCGGAGCTGATGGAGGACGATGCGACGCGCGATCTGGTCGATGCCGACCTCTCCGAAATGGAGGCGATGATCGATTCGACGCTCGAATTCCTGCGCGGCGGCGTCTCCAGCGAGGCGATCCGTCCACTCGATATCGTCTCGGTGATCGAAACCATCGTCGACGACCATATCGATCAGGGGCGAACGATCACGCTCAGCGGACTCGGTCATGGCCGCGTACTCGGGCGACTGCTCGCCTTGAAGCGCGCCTTCTGGAACCTGATCGGTAACGCGGTGAAATATGGCGATCAGGTCTCGATCGCCATATCGGAGACACCGACCGGCCTGAGCTTCATCATCGAGGATGACGGGCCGGGCATTCCCGAGCAGGAGGTCGAGCGTGCTTTCCAGCCATTCGTCCGGCTCGAGGAATCGCGCAGCCGGGAAACCGGCGGTACCGGACTCGGGCTGACGATCGCGCGCGCGGTCATTCATGCCCATGGCGGCGAGATCTTGCTCGCCAACCGGGCGGAAGGAGGCCTCCGGGTCACGGTGACGTTGCCGACGCTGGCTGCCAGCKAACAGCAATTCGCGGATGCGCTGAGGACGGGGCGCTTTCCCTTGCCGGCCGCGAACCCGGCCCGCTCATGATGTCTATCTGGAGAGAACGATGAAAACCCTTGCTACCGCGCTGACGCTCGCGCTCTTCGCTGCTCCGGCGGCGGCCCAGTCCATCCAGGTCCATCTCAGCCCGAGCTGCGGCTGCTGCAAGTCCTGGGTCAAGCATCTCGAACAGGCGGGGTTCTCGCCCAAGGTCGTCGAGAGCAAGGACATGGCAGCAAGCAAGCGCCTGGTCGGCGTGCCCGATAAGGTCCAGTCCTGCCATACCGCGATCATCGAGGGGTATTTCATCGAAGGCCATGTGCCGGCCCCGGACATCCGCAAGCTGCTGCAGGACAAGCCGGCTGCAATCGGCCTGGCTGTGCCCGACATGCCGGTCGGATCTCCCGGCATGGAGGTCGAGGGCGTGACGCCGGACCGGTATGAGACGCTTCTGGTCGGGGCAGATGGCGAGACGACGGTCTTCGCGAAGCACTGACCTAACCACCTGTGTTTGCAGCGGCCCGAGTAGCGCAATCCACCCTTCCGGCCGCTGCTTCAGCGCTGCAGCGAACCGTCGTTCCAGAGGAGCGCTGCCTGCAATCCCGGGCCGTCTGTGCGGTTGCTCAGGACGAGCAGCGCTCCGACGCGCCTGGCGGCGATGTCGACGATGGTCAGGCCGAGCCCTGTGCCTGTCGGGCTCTTGTGGCGACCGCGGTAGAAGCGTTGCTTGACCAGGCCGAGTTCCTCCTGGGGGATGCCGGGGCCCTGGTCGAATACCGCGACGCCGCGACCATCGGCCGTCGGACGCCAGGACACGACACCACCGCCCGGCATATGCTGGATCGCGTTTTCGTGCAGGTTGCGCAGCGCCAGGGCGAGGCTCTCGCGGTCGCCTGGCACATCCAGGGCTGCGAGCCCAGGGTCGATTTCGACGTCGATGCCGGCCGCCGGAGCCGCATTGTCGATGATCTCGGCGAGGAGCCCGCTGACCCGGACACGGCCCGAGGCCGGACCTTGCTGTTCCGTTTCGAGCTTGGCGAGCGTTAGCAGCTGCCGAACGAGGCGGGCCGTCCGGTCCACTGAGATCAGGATCTGGCGTAGCGCGCCTTCCCTGATCGATGCGTCGGTTGTGGCCAGTGCGATCTGCGCCTGCGTCTTCAAACCAGCCAGCGGGGTTCGCAATTCATGGGCGGCGAAGGCCGTGATCTCGCGCTCATGGCGGCGGGCGGCCGCAACCTTGTCGAACAGACCGTTCAGCGCCTGCGCGAGCGGCCTGACCTCGATGGGGGCTTCGGCCGCCGCGAGGGGACGCATGTCCTCGGCGTCACGGGACTTGAGTTCCGCAGCCATGGTCGCGAGCGGGCGCAAGCCCCGGCCGAGGCTGAGCCAGATCAGCAGGCCGAGCAACGGGGCGATCAGCAGCGCGGGCGCGAGAAGCCCGGTGATCAGGTCGTTGACCAGCCCATGACGCAAGCCGATGCGATCGCCGACCATGACGCGGATGCCCTTCTGGGCATCTTCGACCGCGTAGACCCGCCAGCGTTCGCCATCGACCGTTCGATCGGAGAAGCCGGCGGCCTGATCGGTCAGCTGGGAGCCCGGCGCGCCGCTGGAACGGGCAACCAGCCGGCCGTCGAGAGACCAGATCTGGCAGGATAGCTGGCGCTCGTAGAATGCCGGCTCGACCGTCGCGCCGGGTAGTCCGGCGATAGCGGTGTCCGGCATCCGGCCGGCGTCGACCAGCGAATGCACCATCTTCGCCGCCTCCTGCAGGCGGGTGTCGAGCACATGCTCCAGCTTGGACCTACTGTCGAGATAGATCCAGGCGACCGCGCTGAGCCAGATCAGCCCGGTGGCGGCAATCAGGATGACGAAGAGGCGCGTGCGCAGGKAGGTCATGGCCCAGGCCTCATTTCGTCACCTGTCTCATCCGGTAGCCGAGGCCGCGCACGGTCTCGATCGCGTCGCGGCCGATCTTGGCACGCAGATTGTGGATATGGACCTCGACGGCGTTGCTCTCGATATCCTCCTGCCAGCCATAGAGCCGGTCTTCGATTTCGCCCTTCGAGCGGACCGCGCCAGGACGCTCCATGAGTGCCGACAGCACTGCGAATTCGCGCCGGGAGAGCGTGACGGGCGTGCCGGCAACGCTGGCAGCAAGCGTTGCGGGGTCGAGCATGATGGCGCCCGCAGCCATGACGGGCGCGGCTCGACCGGCATTTCGGCGCGCCACGGAGCGCACCCTGGCCGCCAGCTCGTCGAGATCGAAGGGTTTGCCGAGATAGTCGTCAGCGCCGGCATCGAGGCCGCGGATCCGGTCTGCGACCTCGTCGAGCGCGGTCAGGAGGAGTACGGGCGTGCGGTCGGACTTGCCCCGCATCTCCTTCAGCACGTCGAGCCCGGACCCATCCGGCAACATCAGGTCGAGCACCACGGCATCAAAACAGGAGGTCGCGAGCGCGGCCAGCGCCTCGGCGCAGGTCTCGACGCGGTCCACCGTCGCGCCGGCAAGCCCGAGCCCGACCTTCAGCCCGTCCGACAGAACAGGATCATCCTCCACGACGAGGATACGCATTTCGGTTCTCTCCATTGGCCACGCCCTCCCTCGCTGGCGCGGCTTAAGGCTGGCTTAAGGTGGATTTCCGACCCCGGGGCATCCTTTGCGCAGCGCATGGCCATGCCGTCCGGCGTGCCGTGCGGTGCCAGACCTCATTCGTCCATCCGGACCCGGAAGCCTGAGCGGAACCCAGCATGAATCGCAGAAACCTCATTCGTATTGCGGCCGCGCTGGCCGCTGCGCCCTTCATCTCGCCCATGGCGATGGCCCAAACCATCGATGTCGAAGCCATCCTCAATGATCCGGAAGCGCCGGCTGGCGGGAACCCGAAGGGCGATGTCACGATCGTCGCCTTCCTCGACTACAACTGCCCCTACTGCAAGAAATCCGCCCCCGACCTCGCGCGCGTCGTCAGGGAGGATGGCAAGATCCGCCTTGTCTACAAGGAATGGCCGATCCTGGGCGAATCCTCCGTCCTTGCGTCGCAGATCGCGCTCGGTGCCGGCTATCAGGGGCGCTACGAGGCCGTTCACAAGGCTCTGATGGGGCTTCCCGGCCGGCTGAGCTCGAAGGACACCATCCTGACGGCGGTCAAGGGCGCAGGCGTCGACATGAACCGCCTGCAGGCCGATCTCGATGCGAATGCAGAGAAGATCACGGCACAGCTGCGGCGCAATCTGGCGCAAGCGGATTCGCTGGGCCTGCAGGGCACGCCAACCTATCTGGTCGGACCGTTCCGGACCTCGACGCTCGACTACAAGGGCTTCAAGCAGGTCGTCGCCGATGCACGCGGAAAGCAGGCGGCACGATGAGGTTGCAGACTCGCTCGGCGATGCTGCCATCGCGCCGCAAGGCGGTCAGGATGGTCCTCTCCGCCGTCGGCTTTCCGCTTCTGGCCGGCGCCTGCACGACGACATCGCTGCCGCCGCCGCAGATCGCGAATACCATCCCGACCGTCGACCCGCTGGCGGCTGAGCGCTATGCGGCGCTCGACAATGAACGCTTCTCCGTTCCTGCCGTTTCGCTTGAGGATCTGAAGCCGGCCTATATGCGCCAGCTCGTCGATTACCGGACCCGCGAGCAGCCCGGAACGATCGTCGTCGATCCCGAGGCACGCTTCCTCTATCTCGTGCAGGAGGGCGGCAAGGCGCTGCGCTATGGCGTCGGGGTCGGCAAGGAGGGGCTTGAATTCACCGGGACGGCGCGCGTCGAGCGCAAGGCGCAATGGCCGCGCTGGACGCCGACGCCGGACATGATCCGGCGAGAGCCCGGCCGTTATGCGAAATGGGCCGGCGGCATGGCAGGTGGCGCGAGCAATCCGCTCGGCGCCCGGGCGCTCTATCTGTTCAAGAACGGCAAGGACACGCTCTACCGCATCCACGGCACCAACGAGCCCTGGACGATCGGCGAGGCCGTCTCGTCAGGCTGCATTCGAATGATGAACCAGGACGTGATCGACCTGTATAATCGCGTTGCCGGCGGCTCCAGGGTGGTGGTGCTCTGACCGCGTGACGTGCCTCTTGCGGGTCTTCAATATACATTATATGATATTGTATATTGAAGGCCCGCAAGAGGAGCGACGCCATGCCGACCGTCAGGATCAGCGACAGGCTCACCATTGGTGGCCAGCCATCGCTTGCCGAGTTTGCGCAGCTCGCAGGCGAAGGCTTCGCGACGGTCGTCAACAACCGGCCCGATGGCGAGGAGGCCGGGCAGCCCGGCACCGAGGCCGAGGCGTCCGCCGCAGCTGAAGCCGGGATTGCCTATGCGCACATACCCGTCACCGGGCCGACCATCACCGAGGCCAATGTGCGGGCATTCCAGAGAGCGGTCGCCTCGGCATCCGGACCGGTCTTCGCCCATTGCAAATCCGGAACGCGCGCGTTGACCCTGCACGCGCTGGGCGAGGTTATCGACGGGYGCCTCGAGGCGGCGGATGTCCGGGCATTCGGCGAGCGGCTCGGCTTCGATCTCAAGGGCGCGCAGGCCTGGCTCGCTGCCCGAGCGCTGCCGGCCCGGCCCGAGGTCAAGGGGTTCTACGAGCCGCGCAGCGGCAGCATCCAGTATGTCGTCTCGGATCCTGCGACGAAGAGCTGTGCGATCATCGACCCGGTGCTCGACTATGACGAGAAATCCGGGGCGACCAGCACGGCGAGCGCCGATGCGCTCCTGTCGCATGTCGCGGCGCAGGGGCTGACCGTCGCGTGGATTCTCGACACCCATCCGCATGCCGACCATTTCTCAGCCGCGCATTATCTGAAGCAGAGGACCGGGGCGCCGACCGGCATCGGTGCGCATGTGGTCGAGGTGCAGAAGCTTTGGAAGAAGCTCTATAACTGCCCGGCGCTGCTGACCGATGGTTCGCAATGGGACCGGCTGTTTTCTCATGGCGACCATTTCAGGCTTGGCTCGATCGATGCGCATGTCCTGTTTTCGCCCGGCCATACGCTGGCCTCGATCACCTATGTGATCGGCGATGCCGCCTTCATCCATGACACGCTCTTCATGCCGGATTCCGGCAGCGCCCGGGCCGATTTCCCCGGCGGCAGCGCCACAGCGCTCTGGGCCTCGATCCAGGATATTCTGGCGATGCCTGACGAGACCCGGCTCTTCACCGGTCACGACTA
Source organism: Allobosea sp. 05T422_2 (assembly GCF_056396265.1). NCBI lineage: Bacteria > Pseudomonadati > Pseudomonadota > Alphaproteobacteria > Hyphomicrobiales > Alloboseaceae > Allobosea > Allobosea sp. 05T422_2. Next base: position 32,370 of record NZ_JBFTLD010000013.1, read on the forward strand.
TCGGCCGGGCGGACGCGAGCCGCGCTGGGAGAGTACGGTCGCAGAGCAGAGGCGAGCGAACCCGCATGTCGCGGGGATGGACGAGGTGGGCTACGTCGCGCTGCGCGAGGCACGCGACAAGACATTGCCGATGCCAAAGCTGATCCTGCATGCGCTGCAGGTGAATATTCGGGGCGGGCGCCTGCCGGAGCCGGAAGACAACGGCCGGCGCTATCTCAAGATCCCGCTCGATGCGCTCGAAGGTGCCGTCTGGTGACCCTGTCGAGCGAGGTGACGAAGCCAGTCGATATGGCGGCCCGCGCGGACGAGGTCGCGGGACTGCTCAAGACGATGGCCCACCCGGCGCGGCTGATGCTTGCCTGCATGCTTGCCGAGGGAGAATACGCCGTCGGCGAACTGGAAAGCCGGCTCGGCATTCACCAGCCGACGCTCTCGCAACAGCTCACGGTGCTGCGGGAGGCGGGAATTGTCGAGACGCGGCGGGAGGGCAAGCAGATCTTCTATCGCCTGACGGCGGACAAGGCGGCGCTGCTGATCCGCGCGCTCTATGACATCTTCTGCGAGCCGGAGGCCCCGCAACCATGAGTTACTGGCCCTCGCTCTTCGGCGGCATGCTGATCGGGCTCTCTGCGGCGCTGCTGCTGCTTCTCAACGGTCGCATCGCCGGCATCAGCGGCATCGTGGGCCGGCTGGCGCAGGGCGCTCAGGTGCCGGCCAACGCCGCTTTCCTGATCGGGCTCCTGGCCGGTCCGGTTCTCTTCGCCATCGCCTTCGGCCGCTGGCCGCAGGTGACGATCGCGGCCTCCTTGCCGATCATCCTGATTGCGGGGCTGCTGGTCGGCTTCGGCACGCGGATGGGCTCGGGCTGCACATCGGGCCACGGCATCCTCGGGCTTGCGCGATTCTCCCGCCGTTCGATTGCCGCGACCGTCACCTTCCTGGTAGCCGGAATCGCTGCGGCCACCCTCATGAGGCTCGTCGGATGACACAGCGCTTGCCACGCCTGTTCGTCGCGCTTGTCGCTGGCGCCATGTTCGGCTTCGGCCTTGCGCTGTCGGGCATGCTCGATCCGGCCCGGGTCATCGGCTTCCTGGATATCGGGAGCGGTCATTGGGACCCGAGCCTCGCCTTCGTGCTCGGCGGCGCTCTTGCCGTTGCGCTCGGTGCGATGGCGCTGGTGCGGCGAATGAAGCGTCCCGTCCTCGACGATCATTTCCATATCCCTGTGTCCGGCCAGGTCGACCGGCGGCTCATCCTCGGATCTGCTCTGTTCGGGCTCGGCTGGGGCATGGCCGGCTTCTGCCCGGGTCCGGCGATTGCCGCGCTTTCCATGGGGTTTCTGCCGGTCGTACTGTTCGTTGCGGCCATGCTGGCCGGCATGACGATTCATGACCGCTTCGTCGCCGCCGGGACTGCAGGCGGTTGATTCGATCCGTGTCAGTCCGGATCTGAGCCCTCAACCCAGCTTCGGATTCTTTGGCGCATGGAGTTTGTCCTGCCGCTCAAAGGGGCTGAGTGGCAGGGTCCGATCGCGGCGACTTCCTTGAGTGGCGCAGGCCCCGCGCCTGCGATCAGCGGCTCCGTCCGAATATCGCCACGCTTGTTACTCCCACTGGCCGATCTGCGGTGCCAAACTGCCTGACGATCAATGGCGAGCAATGAGCGCCAAATGGAAGCGTGTTGCGTCCTGAAGGTGCGGGAGATCGCCTAAACCAGGAGGTTTCAGAGGCCATGACACAATCAGCCGAGAGCGGACGGAAAGGCGGACAATCGGTCATGCGGACACCAGCGGTCGTACCGTCGCTGGCATGGGAGGAAGCCCGCAAGCAACTGCTCGTGAAGGAAAAAGCCCAGACCCTGGCCCGTGACGCCCTGGCCGCCGAGCGGCGGCGCATGCCGTGGACGGCCGTGACGAGTGCGTATGCGTTCGAGGGGCCTGCGGGCAAAGCCAGCCTGCTCGACCTGTTCGACGGTCGGCGGCAGTTGATCGTCTACCGCGCCTTCTTCGAGCCGGGCGTTTTTGGCTGGCCGGACCATGCCTGCCGGGGCTGCTCCATGGTGGCCGACCAGGTTGCGCATCTCGCCCACCTGAACGCCCGCGACACCACCCTCGTCTTCGTCTCGCGTGCGCCGCAGGCGGATATCGTACGGCTCAAGGAGCGGATGGGCTGGACAATGCCCTGGTTCACCCTCACGGACGGTTTCGATGCCGATTTCGGCGTGGACGAATGGCACGGCACGAACGTGTTCTACCGTGACGGTGATCGGGTGTTTCGCACCTATTTCATCAATAACCGCGGCGACGAGCAGATGGGGAACACCTGGAACTATCTCGACATCACGCCGCTGGGCCGGCAGGAGGTCTGGGAGGACTCTCCCGCAGGCTATCCGCAGACGCCAACCTATAAGTGGTGGAACTGGCACGACAGCTACGTTGCCGACGCGGCGCCCGACAAAAAATGGGTCGAGGTGTCGGATGCCGGAGAGGCTGCCTTCCGGGACCGAAAGGCAGATCCAACGGCGTGAGCCGTGCCTCACGCCGTTTCCGAGTTCTGCCGGGAGAATTTTACGCCTGCGCTGCCATTGAGCGTTCAGGCGCCTGAAACGGTGTCCTGAACGTTGCAACGCGGTTCTGGCCGACGCGAGCCCTGCGGGTCTGGCCGGTCATGACATGGAGGTCGATGGCGCATCAGCGACGCAGATCGGCGAGGTCCGCCTCGATCACTGCGACCAAACCGGTGGGCAGCCAAAGGTACTGCATCTTGGCGCCAAGCTGAGATTGCGCCGCCCTATCGACGAGAACGCTGCCGAAGCCCGGCTGTCCGGAAGGCGTGACCACGTCGGGGCCGCCGATCTCTTGCCAGGTTATGAAAAGCTGCTCCTGCCGAACCTCGGTGGAAACCGACACGGACCCGCTTTCGCTGGACAGCGCACCATACTTGACCGCATTGGTCGCCAGCTCATGAAAGATCAGCGCCAGCGCGGTCGCTGCACTCGGGCCGACCGCAGCATCCTCTCCTTGAATGGTCACGCGATCTGCGTGGCCCTCGCGATAAGGGTCGAGCAGGCGTGACAGCAGCAGCGTCAATCCTCCGTCGCCGATCTCCTTGTCGACGACGAAGGCATGGGCGCGATGCAGGGCCTGGAACCGGCTCTGCAGTTTCTCGGCGAAGCCCTTGCTCGCCGGCTCGAAGCGGGCCGCCATCCGCACCAGACTGTTCACAACGGTGAAGATGTTGGCGATTCGATGCGAAAGCTCGCGGGCGATCAGCTCACGCTGCTCTTCGGCGCGGCGCCTTGCTGTAATGTCGATATGGGCCCCGACGAGGCGAACCGCGCCGCCATGCTCGTCTCTGGTGATTTCGGCCTTAGCGAGGATCCAGCGCGTCTGGCCGTCACTTGGCCTGATGATGCGATACTCGACTTCGTACTCGGTGGCAGGGCTTTTAACGGTGGCGAGGAAATGGCCCACGACACGCGCGCGGTCATCGGGATGAATCCGGGCAACCCAGGCCTCGTGGCTTTCATGGATCGCGTCCGGCGGTAATCCGTGGACGGCCAAATACTCTGGCGAGCGGACATTCTTGAATTCACCGTGGCGCAGGTCGACCTCCAGGCCGCCGATCTGACCGATGCGTTGGATGCGTGCGAGCTCGGCTTCGCGGGCGCGAAGTTTGCTCTCGGCCGATTCACCTAGGTTGTTCAACATCTTGTCTCGGCTCAATCGGCGCAGGATCCTATATGTCGCCGTGCTTGACCACCCGCAATGTCATTGGACATGGCGTGGCAGCTTTCGCTGTGATCAGTTGGGAAAGCGGGGCTTCAGCGCGAGGGCCCGGCTCCTCCTCACAATCCCTGGCGGGCCTCGATCATGGTGCGAGCCGCCTCGCGCAAATTCGCGCGCGAGGCGTCACGCGAATAGAACATGTGCCCGCCGGGAAGGACCTGCAGCTTGACGCGGGCAGGATCGCCCAAGGCAGGCAGTTGATCGAGAAGCAGCTTGGTCTCGAAATAGGGCGTGACGAGATCGGTGAATCCGTGTGCGACGATGACCTCGAGGCGGGGATCGAGCGCGAGCACATTGCGGAGCTCGCGGATGGATTCGCGGTCGCCGCGACCCTGGCCATAACTCCAGCGGCGGTTGACCTCTTCGTTCAAAAGAAAGTAGCGCCCTTCGGGCCGCCAATTCAGATCGCTCGCATAATGACTGAGCATTGCGCTCGTCAGGGGGGCCGTGATCGCGCCCAGCACGGCGTCCGGCGCCCGGCCGCGCGCGGCTTCGGGATCGGGGTCGAGGGCCGCGACGTTTCCATCATAAGGACTGCCGACAAGCCCCTTGTTGCGGTCCAGCTCGCGCAGAAAGGTGGTTGCATCGACCTTGCCGCCCATGCGCTCCACGAGAGCTCGGTCGAGCCCTGTCAGCGCTGAGACCCTGTCGGCCAGTCGTTTGGTCGCGTCGCTGTCGCGTGGCCCCTTCAGGAGATCGGCGAGATAGTCGCCGGCAGCATAGTTTTCGGCCTCTGCGAGCGTCTGGTGGGAGAGTTTGCCTTCGCGCTCCAGCTTCACCGCGGCCATCGCCGGGAGCGACACCACCCAGCGAAGCGGCGAGCTGCCGGCGTCGCGCTGGTAGGTGAAGTCGAGTACCGGGGAGAGCATCACGATGCCGGAGACGCCGACACCGTCGCCGGTCTGCAACTCGCTGGCGATCTTGGGGGCGCGGAACCCGCCATAGCTCTCGCCGACGAGGAATTTCGGCGAAGCGAGGCGGTCGGTCAGCCGCAGCCAGTTGGTGACGAAGCGTGAGAGCGACTTGTAGTCTCCCTCGACCGACCAGAGCAGCCCGCGTGCCTCATCGGTGCCGGCGGCGAAACGGCTGAATCCCGTGCCCACCGGGTCGATGAAGACGAGATCGGTGAAGTCGAGCCAGGTATCGGCATTGTCGACGACGAGGGGCGGCATGGACGGGGCGTCGCCCTGCCGGCCGAAAGGCAGCCGCTTCGGCCCCATCAGGCCGAGATTGAGATAGGCAGAGGCGGCACCAGGTCCGCCGTTGAAGGCAAATGTGACCGGGCGCGACGAGGCGGGGACGCCCTGACCACGGTCGAGCACATAGGCGATATAGGCGATTTCGGCGAGCTTGCGGCCGGACTGATCACTGACCGGCAGCGCGCCGGCCGTGGCCGTATAGCGCAGCGTACGGCCGGGCAGGGTCAATTCGTGACGCGTGACGGAAGGCGGCGGCAGGGCTACGCCCTGGCCGGTGACAGGGCGAGACTCCTGCCGATTTGCCTGCGCATCTGCTGGGCCCTGATCCCGCCGCGCCGGCGCAGTCTCCTGCGCTCGCGCCTGGTCCAGGAAAGCCAGAGGCGCTGAAATGGACAGCCCGGCAACGGCAAGTGCGAAAAGCGCGCGAAATCTCATGGCATGTCCCGATGACGATCCCCAAGAACTTAAGCTGATCCAATGCGGAACATGCCAAACATCTCGCATCACGAAGCCGTTAGGTTCCCTGGGCGAGGTCGCTTCGGTAGCGCATCTGCGTGATGGTTGTCGGAGGTCTAATGGCTGTTGGATTGCCGACCATGCCGGCGTCCCAAGGGCGACTTGGCCACGCTGACTGGCTGAGCCGAACTGGTGCCCTGTCAAGATCTCGGGAACWTGTTGGCGCTTCCGCCGTATAGGGTTTGACCTTATCGGAACCCCCGATCGATGAAGCTCACCGATCTGCACGTAATGGTCCTTATGGTGCTCGTACTCGGTGCGGCCCCTGTGTCGGCCTTGACGCCCGATCAGATCAACACGGCGACATTCGCGCGACCGATCCGTCAGGCGGCGAACGGGCCCGATCCCTTCATCGTGAAGGCTCAGGCCCTGCTCAGCCGGCGCAGCATCTCGCCCGGCGTGATCGATGGCGTCGATGGCGAGAACTTTCGCAAGGCGGTCGCGCAGTTCCGGCGCCAGGAGAACCTAGGCGAAAGCGACGAGCTGGACGAGGTCGCGTGGCTCGGTCTCGGCGGCGATACCGATCAGGATGTCGTGGTCGAATACAAGCTGTCCGAAAAGGACACGGAATACAAATTCGCCGACGCCATTCCCCGGGACTACGCCAAGCAGGCCAGGATGAAGCGGCTCTCCTACACGAGCCCGCAGGAGATGCTCAGCGAGCGCTTTCACATGAGCGAAGGGCTATTGATGGCGCTTAATCCCGAGCAGCGCTTCACCAGCGCTGGCCGCGGAATTTACGTCATCTCTTCCGAACGCTCTCTCCAGAAGGGCGCTGCCAAACGGGTCGATGTCGTTAAGAGTACGGGCATGGTCGTCGCTTATGGCGATGGGGACACCATCCTTTCCAGCTATCCGGCAACAATCGGAAGCACTGACACGCCCTCTTTGAGCGGGCAGTACAGGGTCACGCGCATCGCGAGGAACCCGAGATACACCTACAATMCCGAGAAAAACTTCCGGCAGGGCAAGAACGATGAAACCCTCGTCCTTCCGCCCGGACCCAATGGACCGGTTGGAACCGTCTGGATCGCTTTGTCGGAACCGACATACGGCATACACGGCACGCCGGAACCCTCGCGGGTCAGCAAGACGACGTCGCATGGATGCGTGAGATTGACGAACTGGGATGCGGAGGAGCTGGCCGACCTCGTGCGCCCGGGTGTGCCGGTGCGATTCCTGGATTGAGGGCGGTGTCAGGTCGCCAGAGACGGCGAGTTCTCGCAGGGATCGCGCTAGCCATTTCTCTGTTCATGTTCGGCTTCGGGGCGCTGGCGCGCGACAGCCAGGCAAAAGTGCAAGGCGTTTCGCAATCGGATCCAGCACGCGTGCTCGCGCCGCTGCCTCCGCCGCGGCCGAGCAGATTGGCCCCGCAGGCTGACTCCACTGCAAACGGGAATTTGTTGGAACAGCGTGTTCCGGCAGTTCCATCGACCTGTATCAGGGCCTTCGAGGAGAGCGGGGGTTTCGTATTGCCCTCGCAGAACGGCGCAAGCACGGGGGAATGTGCGATCGAGGATCCGGTGACGTTCCAGCGCTTGACCATGCCCGACGGTTCCAGGATCGAGTTGGACAGCGCGATCACCGTGCGGTGCTCTCTTGCGCTCGAGGTTCTCGCCTGGATCCGCGACGATCTCGCTGCGCTGGCGAGGCAGGAGAACGCCCGGCTTGCGAAGCTGACAGGGGTCGGCGGATATGCCTGCCGGTCACGAAACGCCGATACAGGTGCGCCGATCAGTGAGCATGCGAGCGGCAACGCTCTCGATGTCGGCGGGTTGCTGATGCAGGATGGCCGCGCCGTGGCATTCGCGGGTCAGGAGCCTCTGTCCCGCTCAATGCGCGACGCGGTGCAGAAGAGCGTCTGCCAACGGTTCGCCACCGTGCTCGGCCCGGGAGCCGACAGTTCCCACAAGGACCATCTTCATCTCGACATGCGCCAGCGCTCGCGAGGGTTTCGCATTTGCCAGTGGACGGTCGAATGAAGAGCAGTCCTGTTCTCCCCCCAGTCAGCATGCCAGACGCCGTCGGCGGRATGCCGATGGCGACGCGCTGGCGCCATGGCTGACGGTCAAGCCGGGTTCGCCTTCGCAGGCGGCGCGGGTGCCGCTTCACCGTCCGACCGCTCCCAGCCGAAGACGCTCCGGCCACCATACTCGGCGGAGCGCAGTCTCTCCTCCGTGACATACTCATCCAACGTCGGACCGGAGACGACGCGCTCCAGGCGCCGGCTTTCCCGGTCCAGACGTGCGATGGCAGCGAGCCTGTCGTCCTGACCGAGTTTCGCCCGATCGATGGCGGATTTCAGCACCGCGATCGTCTGGTCGTAGACCTTGGTGGGCACGGCGAACGGCTGTCTGTCCTTGCCGCCATGGGCGAGAGAGAAGCGCGCAGGATCGGCGAACCGGCACGGCGCGCCATGGATCACTTCCGCGACCATCGCAAGCGAACGGACCGTGCGGGCGCCGACGCCGGGCACGAGCAGCAATTCCGAGAAATCGGCGGGGGCGCTGTCGGCGGCTGCGGCGAGCGCACCATGGAGCCGTCGCGCAATCACGTCCTTGGGCCTGACCTCGTGATGTGCCGGCATGACGAGATGAGGTAGGGAAAGCTGCGCCGGCGACAGGACCGGCGGCGCCCGGTCGCGCTCCAGCGCCGCAAATTCCCTCACGATCCCCGACGGTCCGATGTCGCGCAGCAGATCGATCTGGCCGTTGCGGGAGAGGGCGGCGCGCCTGTCGGTCAGATTGATGATGCTGCCCTGGTTCTTGCCATCGATGGCGGCATGTGGCGCCTCGACGAAACTGCCCAGCCCTTCAGACTGCCAGTGATAGCGCCGGGCGAGGCCGCCATCGCCATTCATGCCCTGCTGCACCACGACCCAATGGCCGTCATTCCCGACGAAGAAGCCATGGAGATAGAGGTCGAAGCCGTCCTGCACGGCGGCACTGTCGACCTTGGCGACCAGCCGGCTCGCGGTGGCGAGCGCCTGTCCGTCGAACCCGACCCTCGCTCCAATCTGTTCGAGCTCGGCCGGTGTCTCGCGCGAATGGCGGCCCCGCCCGCCACAGACATGCAGGCCCAGCTCGCCCGACAGCGGAGCCAGCCCACGCTTGAGCGCGCCTATCACGCTGGTGGTGATACCCGACGAGTGCCAGTCCATTCCCATCACCGCCCCGAAGGACTGGAACCAGAATGGATGCGCCAACCGCCGCAGCAACTCGTCGCGGCCATAATGATGGATGATCGCCGCGCAGATGACCGCGCCGAGCTGCGTCATGCGCCGACCGAGCCAGGCGGGCACGCGGCCATGGTGGAGCGGAAGGTCGGCGCTGCCGGATCGCCGGGTCATGGCGAAGTCTCGCGAACGAAAGAGGAACGCCTGATATAGCCCGGCCTGTCCCCGCTTTCTACAGAAATTGATCCTCGTCGAGGCGGCTGGTCCTGTCGCTCCGTTGCGCCCGACCGCCGGTCGTCGCCGTGCACATCAAGATTCCGTTCAAATCCCGGCTATCTCGGCTGCAACCAACTTACCAATCCCCGGCAGGAAGCCGTCATCCTCTCCGATCGCTTCGCCCTGGGTGAAGACGGTCAGGATGAAGTCCTCGCCGCCAGGCAGGATGGCGCGCATCGTGTCGTGGCGGCGAAATTCGGCGCGTGCATCGCCCAGCCAGCGGGTCCGTCCGGCCTTGGACCAGATCCGCGAACCGTCCGGCAGGCCGCCGCCGAGATATCCGAGCAGTTGATAGGCGCCGCGGGCCCGGTCGGGACTTTCCTGGTCGCGAATGAGGTGGTCGCGCACCCGCTTCAGGCGAGCTTCCGGCAACAGCGAGGAGCCATAAAAGATCTCTGACATCAGACGCGCCATTGCGATCGGCGTCAGGCGGTTGTGGCCGATGGGAGAGAGATCGAGCCCGATTTTCTCGCGGCCGTAGCGCAAATCATCCATCAGCTTCTGGTCGAGATTGATGCCGACCAACTCGGACCAGCCCAAGCCGGCGAAGAAGCGGTTGATCTCCCGGCGGCGCTCGCACCAGTCGGCCAGGGCCTCCCCCTGCAGCAATGTGTCGCCGGTCGTGCCGGTGAGCAGGTCGATGATGTAGTTCGTTGCCGAATTGGACGACCAGAGGATCATGTCGCGCATCGCGCGGTCGAGTTCCTCATGCTCGGTCAACCGTCCCTCCGTGAGGGCCGCCTGCGCCGCGACGAGGTGAAAGACCTTGACCAAAGAGCATGGGTAGCTCCGCCAGTCGGCATGGCGGGCAGCTCCAACCGGTTTCTCACCAGCAGGCTGAGGGCGCAGCAGGACATAGGCGAACTGGTCCAGCGGGACACCACGTCCGGAATAGATCGAAGACGCATGGGCCTCGATGGCGCGGCCGATCCGCTGCAGTTCTGTATCGTCGCGAAAGAAGCTCATGATGTCCTCATGGCGCAGGCATCGGCCGCGCAGGAAAAGGTCAGCCCTTCGGGCGCAAGGCGGTGTCGACCCCCTCGCCGATCAGGGCGAAGGTCACACCGGTATAGATGATGGCGAGACCCGGGCAGGTCGCGATCCACCAGGCGTCGAACAGGAACTCGCGGCCGTCCGAGATCATCAGCCCCCATTCCGGTGTCGGCGGCTGGATGCCGAGGCCGAGGAAGCTGAGCGAGGTCACGGCCAGGATCGTCAGGACGACATCCGCCATTGCATAGACGATTGCCGGGGTCACGGCGTTGGGCAGGACATGCCTGGCAACGATGTGCCGGTCGGTACCGCCGAAACTGCGCGCTGCCTGCACGAATTCGAGTTCGCGCAGCACCAGCACCTCGCCACGGACAATGCGGGCAAACGAGATCCAGTTCACCAGCAGGAAGGCGAGATAGAGGTTGAATTCCCCGGGACCCAGCACGCCGACGATGGCGATCACCAGGACATGGAAGGGGAAGGCCCAGAAGATGTCGGTGATACGCATGATCACGGTATCGACGCGGCCACCGACATAGCCGGAGAGCGCACCGATCGCCGCGCCCAACATGGCCGGCGCCGCGACACAGATCAGTGCCACCCTCAGATCGACGAGACCGCCCGCCATGACCCGCGAGGCGACATCGCGCCCGAGATCGTCCGTGCCGAACCAGTGGCCGAGTGAGGGCGGCTGCAACGTATTGCCGTAGTCGATGAGGAAGGGATCATGCGGTGTCCAGACTTGCCCCAGCCCGACGAACAGGCTCAGCAGGGCGAGCATCACGAGGCCGATCAGCAGCGTCGGATTGAGGCGGCGCAGTCGCGTCATGGTTCAATCCAGCCTGATGCGCGGGTCGGCCAGCGCGTAGGCGATATCCGTCRCCAGGTTGATCAGGACCACGAGCACGGCAAAGACGATGGTCAGCCCCTGGATCATCGGGTAGTCGCGGGCGAATATCGATTCAACGAAGAGCGAGCCGAGCCCGGGCRGGGCGAAGACCGTTTCGATCACGACCGTGCCACCGATGATCCAGCTCGTATGTGCGCCGAGCACCGAGATCGAGCTGATCAGGGCATTCGGCAGGACGTGCACGCGCATCGTGCGGTTGGTGCCATTACCCTTGGCCCGGGCCGTCGTGACATAATCCGAGCCGAGCACGTTCAGGATGCCGCTGCGCAGGCTGCGGATCGTCAGCGATGCCGTCGCGAGGGCAATCACCAGGGCGGGAAGCGTCAGATGATGCAGCCGCGAAAGAAAGCCGTCCCCGTACCCGGAGGTGGGGAACAGTGGCACCCAGATCGCCAGCATGACGACAAGGACCAGCCCCAGCCAGAATGAGGGGATGGCGAGCAGGATGGTGAAGACGAGTTTGATCAGGACATCCACCGGCTTGTCCCGCTCGACCGCCGAGAGCAGGGCAAGAGGAACGGTGAGGATGACGGCAATGATGGTTGAATAGGCGACGAGCCACAGCGTCGCCGGCAGGCGCTCGAGCACGAGTTCCGAGACCGCGCGGCCGTGCACCACCGAACGGCCGAGGGTCCCTGAACCGATATCGCCGAGGAACAGCCAATATTGCCGCCAGAGCGGCAGATCGAGCCCGAGGCGCTGTTTCAGCAGCGCAACTTCCTCAGGGCCGCCGCGCGCCCCGAGCAAGAGCGTTGCCGGATCCCCCGGCAGCGCGCGCAGCAGGAAGAAGCAGGCCAGCGTGATGCCAAGCAGCACCGGCACCAGCTGGAACAGCCGTTTGAAGATGTAACCGACCATGATGAGCTTCTGAAAGAAGAGGCGGCCCTGCGGGGCCGCCGGCGCTTCACTTCAGCTTGACGTCCTCCAGGCGGAAATTGGAGGTCGGAAGCACTTCGAAGCCTTCGACATTGCTGCGATAGGCGTAGGACGTGCCGGGATAGAACAGGAAGACCGACGGCGCGCCCTCATGCGCGAGCTTGATCATCTCCTTGAACATCCCACCGCGCTCCGGACCATCGGCCGTGACGCGCTCCTTTTCGTAGAGCTCGTTGACCCGCTCGCTCTTCCATTCCGTGTGGTAGGCATTGGCGCGCTCGGGATTGACGATCAGGAAGCCGGCGAGCTGATCGGGATCGATCGTGTCGCTAGACGCGTAGGAAACCGCCATCTCGTAGTCGCCCGCCTTGGTTGTCGACCAATGCGTGCCGCCTTCGACCAGCTTGATCTCGGCCGTCACCCCGACCTGCGCCAGAGCGCTTTGCATCGCCTGTCCGAGCTGGCGGTGCAGCGGACGTCCCGAGTGGATCAACAGCGAGGTCTTGAAGCCGTCCGCATAGCCGGCTTCCTTCAGCAGGGCTTTCGCCTTGGCGACATCGTGGGAATAGGGCTTCAGCGTCGAATCGGCATAGGCCATGGGCGGCATCGGCGAGTTCGCGACCTTGCCGGTTCCATAGAGCAGCGCCTTGACCAGGCCTTCCTTGTCGACGGCATAGTTCAGCGCCTGACGGACACGGACATCGTCGAAGGGCTTCTTCTTCGTGTTCATCATCACGAAGTCGCTGCGCAGGACATCGGCAACAGCAGTCTTGATCGCGCCCGAACGGCTGAGGCTCTGCAACTGGTTGAGCGGGATTTCCAAGGCGACGTCGATCTCACCAGCCTGCAGTTTCAGGACGCGGCTGTTGCCTTCGGGAATGACAAGGAGCTCGGCGCCGTCGAGGTCGGGCTTGCCGGCCTGCCAGTAGGATGCGTTCTTCTTCAGCGAAAGACCCTGGCCCTTATTCCATGCTGCAACCGTAAAGGGGCCCGAGCCGATCGGCTTTTCGAAGAAGCGGTCGGGCGCCGCCTCGAAAGCCCTTTGCGGCAGGATGGCGGAAGAGAACAAGGCCAGGTTGTTCAGAAGCGGCGTGAAGGTCTTCTTGAGCGTGAGGATCACCGTGCGCTGATCCGGCGTCTCGATCGTCTCGATGCCCGAAAAGAAGCGCTTCCAGTTGCTCGCATCGCTGCCGGCCCGCTTCAGTGAGAACGCCACATCTGCGGACGTGACCGGGGTACCGTCGGAGAATTTCGCTTCGCGCAGCTTGAATGTGTAGGTCGTGCCGTCGGCACTGACCTGCCAGCTCTCGGCAAGGCCAGGCTCGAGCTTGGTGGCATCCTTGCTCGGGCGGAGCAGTGTGTCGAAAATCAGCAGTTGCGCGAAGATCGAAGCGTTGTCGCTGGTGGCGATCGGATCGAGCGAGACGAGATCCTGCGTCTGCGCCAGTCTCAACATACCCTTGGCAAGGGCGGGGGAAGCAAGGCCGCCCATCACAGGCGTCATCACGGCGAGCGCAAGCGCGGCAGCCGAAACCATCGAACGAAATCTGGTCATCGCGATCCCCTGTGGTGCCGGTTCTATGCCGACAACGGCCGGCATCCTTTCATGGGCCTCCTAGTCTTGCTAATGAAAGATTTGGCAAGATCTTCAACCAGTTGGAATAGGGTGCGTCATGAAGCTCTCCTCACTGCAGGTCCTCGACGCCTTCGTCCGGCTCGGCGGGACCGGTGAGGCGGCGCAAGGGCTAGAGATGAGCCAGTCCGCCGTGATCAAGGCGTTGAGGCTTGCCGAGTTCGAACTCGGCTTGAACCTCGTCACGACCTTGCAGGGCCGCTTGATGCCGACGCCTGAGGCGCAGGCCCTGACCCAGCGGGCGCAGCCGGCTTTCGCGGCGCTCAGGCGGGCTCGCCATGAGGCCGACATGATGCGGGTCGGCATGGTCGACCGCCTCCGGATCGTGACGGTGCCGGGACTGGCCCACAGCATCCTGCCGCCCGCGATCACGGCAGCCCGACGCGCCATCGGCGATGCGGCACCTGTCGAGATCATGTTCGATCATGTCGCCGCCCATCTGGCGGCGGGAGATGCCGATCTCGCAATCACCTACGGGCCCCTGCCGAACGAAGGGCTGCGGAATATCACGCTGCAGGAAAGTCCGCTTGTCTGCGTGTTTTTTCAGACAGATCCATTGGCTGCGCGAGACGAAATCGGCCTCGAGGACCTCGCGGGGCGTCGACTGATCAGCTATGGGCCGGATGGTTTCAGCAGCGCCGACAGTTTCCAGCAGGCTCTGACCAAAGCGGGCCTTGCACCGCGGATCTCGATCACCGTCCGTCATACCGACTCGGCTTGCCATCTCGTGCGCGAGGGCTGCGGCGTCGCCATCGTTGATGGTTTCGTGATCAGCAGCGGATTGACCGAGGGGCTGGCCGTGCGGCCGCTGCGCGCGAGCCCGGCCGTCATCGCCTATGCGCATCATCGGGAAGGCTCCCACCTGCAGCACTCCGGGCAGGTCCTGCTCGCCTGCTTGATGGAGCGCGCCCCATGAGCGAACTCACGCCGACCCAGGCCGGCATCCTGCTTGCGGTGCATCGCTTGGGCACGACGATTGAGGCCGCACGTGCGTTCAACCTGACGCAATCGGCCATCAGCAAGATCGTGGCGAGGAGTGAAGCAAGCCTTGGTGTGCCGGTCTTCGAGCGGCGCGACGGCAGGTTGGTATTGCGCTCCGAAGCGCGGGAACTGATGGCGAGCCTCGACGCGGTCGAGAGCGAATGGTGCAATCTGCGAGAAACCGTCGCGGATTTGCGTGCCGGGCGCGCCTTGCCACTGCGCATCGCCGCGACGCCCAGCATCGGACAGGGACTGGTTGCAGGGGCCCTGCGCAAGCTGCTGGCGACGCATCCCGACGCACGTGCTGAGCTCATCATGGGCAATCCGGTCGCGGAGCTTTCGAACGGGACGGCCGATATCGGCTTCATGTTCTCGCCGCGCGTGAGCGACGACATTGCTTTGACGCCGCTAGCCGAAGGCTCGATCGTTGCCCTGGTCCGGAAGGATGATCCTCTGGCTGCGCAGGGCAGCGTCGATCTTGCCGAACTCGCGGGGCGCCGGTTGCTCTGCTTCGATCGGGAATCGTCGCCGCTCGGCTGGCTGATCGCCAAGGCGCACGAAGAGGCCGGGCTCGTCTACGCCCCTTTCATGACGGCGCCCTACAGCATCACCGTCGCGCATTTGCTGGCCCGGGATGGCGATGTCTCACTCGTCGACAGCATGCTGTTCGAGGCGCAACGTTTCGATGGCCTCGCCCAACTGCAGATCACGCCGCGCATCCCGATCACGATATGCATGATGACCGCCCGCAGCCGCCCGCTGTCTCACCTGGCAGCGCGCATGGTCGAGATCATCACAGGCGGATAATGTTCTGACCTCGCCCCGATCATTGTCCCCATCGCTGCTGCCAGGCATTGGCCGCCAGGGCGCCAACGCACTCGATCAGYGGCGTTGGCACGCCCGTCCTGCGACCGAGTTCCGCAACAGCGCCGACAATGGCGCCAAGCTCCAGCGGGCGCCCCGCCTCCATGTCCTGCAGCATCGAGGTTTTCACACCGATCAATGTCGGAGGGAGTTCGAGGCGTGCCTCAAGCTCTGGCAGATTCTCGACCCCGAGCGCGGCGGCAACCGCGACACACTCCGCCATGATCGACTTTGCGACGGCCCTGACCGCAGGATCTCCCACGATCTTGTCGACCGTCGCCCCGGTCACGGCCGAAAGCGGATTATAGGCTGCATTGCCGAGCAGCTTTTGCCAGACCTCAGTCCGGATATCTGCGCTCTGCTCGCTATCGACCCCGCCCGCTCTCAACAACGCGACGACGTCTGCCAGCCGGCTGTCATGCGGCTTCAATGGCTCGCCGACAACAAGACGCTTTCTGCCGTTCCAGGCGATGACGTTCGGCGCGGGCCGGTTTGCACCGATATAGACGACGCAGCCGAGAACCTGACCGGCTGGAATGGAGGTCTCGATCGCACCGCTCGCATCGACCGATGCCAGCCTCCGGTCGCCGAACTGCGTTCCCAGACCTTGCAGATACCACCAGGGAATGCCGTTCAGCATCGGCAGAACGATCGTCGATGGCCCGATCAGGGGCCGGATCGAATCGAGACCGCTCGCCCAGTCATGAGCCTTGAACCCGACCAGAACGAGATCCTGGACCCCTGCGGAGGCTGCATCGGCGGCGACCTGCACCGCCACGGTTTCGGTCCCTGAGGGAGACTGGAGCGTCAGGCCCTCCGTTGCGAGCAGAGCAGCGGTCTCAGCGCGCGCAATGATAACGGGCCGCTGACCCGCCTGGGTCATATGCCAGGCAACAACCCCGCCGATCGCTCCTGCTCCAACGATTGCAACGCGCATGGTTCCGCTCACTGATGGACGATCGCCACGACTATAGGGGAGCGTGCTCGGTGCGATAGCGTAGGCCTGTCCTAGCTCGAATGTCCGGCGGACATGGTCGCCAAGTTTCCTGACATTCCGATGTCGGGCACACTCGACTCCTTGGCCATGGAGGTGTCTGTGTTGCGCATCGCGTGCGTCAAGCAGGCATTGCTCATGCCGCGAAGGCTCGTTTCGACCTCGTCGGCGAGGACCGCCGTCTTGAGTTGGGCCGCCGAGCCCGCTGCTGGCGACAAGCTGCCGAGGATGATGATCGTGGATGGCAGCCTGCGGCGCAGGCGCTTGATGGCGTATTTCATATGAGCGGAGCTCGTGCCGTCGAGATAGCACAGGCAGATCAGGGCGGGTTGATCCGCTGCCAGCGCGGCGAGGTTATTCGTCGAGAGCGTGTCTGCAGGCAGTACGCGGGCCGGGAGCCCATGCTTGCTGAGGATCTGCGCCAGCATCAGGGCAGCAGCCTCATCGAGCTCCGATTGGGCGGCGACGCAAACCACCCGGTCTTCACCGCGGAAGGCCTTCCCCAGGTTTTCCGATGCCAGCATCGGCAGGTCGGCTGAACTTTCGACCTCGTCAGTTTCTGCGATTGCTGCTTCTGCCTCGGGGTCGTTGGTCGTTTCTCCGACTGCAGGATTGCGGTCATCATGGTCTGCGAGGTCATCGACGACTTCCCGCACGGTTTCCAGGATCCGTGCCTGTCGTGTCGCATCAAGGACGCCGCGCGCCGCGTCGCTGGCTGCCAGACGCAGACCTTCCAGGGCGACTTCGTCATAGTAGACGGAGAGGGAGCGCTCCTTGAGAACCTCTTCGGCCTTGTCTGCTGCCTCAGCGGGATCCCCGGCGAGCACACGCTGATAGAAGATCTCGGGAGCGGACAGTGCTGGCCGATCTCCCAAGAGGACATCGAGAAACTCAAGCCGCTCGACATGACGGCCCAGGACCACGAGGCAAACCGTCAGCGGGGTCGCAAGGACCAGCCCGATCGGCCCCCACAACCACGTCCAGAACGTGGCCGCAACGACGATCGCGACAGGCGAAAGCCCCGTCGAGCGGCCATAGACCAGCGGTTCGACAACATGACCGGCGAGCGGCTCGGCAACCAGAAACAGCGCGGCTGTCCAGGCCAGCATGGTCCAGCCGGGATCGACGGATGCAGCGATCACCATTGGGAAAATCGCGGAGAGGATGGCGCCGAGATAGGGAATGAAGCGAAGGATCGCCGAGAGAATGCCCCAGAGCAGGGCGCTCGGGACGCCGATCATCCAGAGCCCGGTGCCGATGACGAGACCGAAGCCGGCATTGAGGACAAGCTGGGTCAGGAACAGCCGGCTGAGGCGGCGAGCGGCGTCGTCGAATGCGGCTGTGGTCTTCTGAAGATCATAGGTTCCTGTCAGCCGGATGAACCTGTTCCTCAGATCCTCACGCTGCAGAAGGATAAAAACGACGAAGATCAGGACGATACCCGTCGTCGTGAGCGGATGGATGAGGGGAGTGAGAAAGGCTCGCAGTGTCTCCAGCGCACCTGGCTCTGGCTGGTGAACCTCGACCGGGATCGGCCGCGCGTCCGGGGGGCGGACCGTCGGGTCCAACGGCGAAGCGTCCTTCTTTGGCCTATCGAGCTCCTTGCCCAGATCCTGCAGTACGTCCGCCGCGCGCGAGAGGACACCGCTGCCTGGGCCGGCCCCCCGCAGCGAAGCGATCTTCTCCCGCATCGTGCTCTGATAGACCGGGAGCTCTCCGGCGAGCTGGGTTGCCTGGTTGACCATTGCCACGGTCAAGGCGCCGAGCGCCGCGAAGGCGATGAGAACGACAGTGATGACGGCGAGCGAACGGGGAACCCGAAGTTTCTGGAGCCCTTTGACGAGTGGCGCGAGAACAAAACTGAACAGGATTGCGAGAGCAATCGGAACGAAGACATCGCGCCCGAGATAGAGCGCCGTCACGATCAAAGCGCCAATGGCAACATTGCCAAGGCCACCATCGATCGCCCGAGCGGGCGCCGCCCGAGAGGGGGCGAGAGGCGCGATCGGACGCATGAATTGGTTTTCCTCGGCCACGTTTCATCCACTCAGCAGTAGAAGGTGCGCGCTGTTGGTCACTGGTGGCTGAACGGGAGATCGACCCCGATGTTCCAATAGGTCTACCGATGCACCTGCCTCTCAGTGTCCGAGAACGATCTCAGACGTGCGCAGGCCCGTCCGGGCGCGAGAACGGCGGGTGACGGACGTCCTCAGTCGCATGGCCTAGCTTCGCTAACGAGCCTCGGGAACTCTGTCCGTCGCGTGGCGGGATTTGGCTAGCCGCGTACGGTCCTTGCCGAGACCGGTTGCTTCGAGAAGCCCCTTCCGCTTGGCATCGTAATAGTACCCGTTGCGATAGTAGCGGTCGGCGCGGGTCTGGTCGCGATCGGCAACGAGCCAGGCTCCCCGGAGATATTTGAGCCCATAGGTGAGATTGAGTTCGGGATCGAGCAACCCGGCCGCCGGGCCGGCATAACCCATGGTTCGCGCCGTCGCGTGTTTGATCTGCATCAGGCCGAAATGGCCATTCTTCTGGGCGGTGGGGCGATAGTTGCTTTCGCGCTTGACGATTCGACGGACCCAATCCGCAGGGAGTTCGTAATGCGCGGAATGTCGTTCGATAAGTCGGTCGATTCCCGCGCGGTCCGAGCCCGGTTGCGCGTCAACGGGCTGTTCGCTGGAGTAAGCGAGCGGTTTCGCTGCCTCCGCGGAAGCGTCGTMCGTGGTGGTGCATCCCGCAATCCCGGCAGACAGCAGGATGATACCGGCTGCAACAAGACACCTTTGCCAAGACAATCTGGCCTCCATCAGCTGATAAACCTGCTCGCGGGGACGCCAACAACTCCTGATCCTAGGCTCAACTACCCCAGGCTCCAAAATACGCGGACTTGCGGCAACTCTGCGGCGGTCGATCTGGACACGCGACGGGTGGCTTCCTGCCCAATGACGCTCGATACTTGGTTCGGGGATTTGGGGAGGCCGGTCCAGCTGGAGCGTTCGAAGTTAGCTACGCTCCCCCTGTCATCCCGCCAGCGTCGGCAGGACTGCGGAGCAGATTGATGAAGCAATCGGGCAGTCACCCATTGGCCGGGAAGAGGCAACGAAAAAGCTGGCTGGCGAACCAGGAGCGCCCATGTGCACGCGCCGTGACGTCGGCTGCGTCAGGCCCTTGTTTCTTCTAGCTTTATTCCACCAGGAAAAGCCTGGTGGAGCTGAGGGGATTCGAACCCCTGACCTCTGCAGTGCGATTGCAGCGCTCTCCCATCTGAGCTACAGCCCCAAGGCGCTGGCCTTCTAGGCCTTGCGTCGCGTGAATGTCAATCGCCTGCGCCGGGAGTTTTTCGGCGATGGCGAAATCTTTCCGCGTCACCAGCCTGAAGACGACAAGAGGAATGTCGATGCGTGCCGTTCTCGACGTGGTGATGCTCGCGCTGAACATCTACACTTGGCTCCTCATCATATCAGCGGTTTTGAGTTGGCTGATCGCCTTCAACGTCGTTAATACCCGCAATCAGTTCGTCTCCTCGGTCTGGGATTTCCTCTATCGGGTGACCGAGCCGGTGCTCAGGCCGATCCGGAACATGCTGCCCAATCTCGGCGGTATCGACATCTCGCCGATCATCCTGCTGCTGATCATCTTCTTCATCGAGCGCGTGATCGAGCGCTATCTGTACCCTGCCGTATTCTGAGATGGCCGTTCCCTGGACGGCGACGCCCGGGGGATTGCGGCTGAGCGTCAGGCTGACCCCGCGCGGTGGGCGCGACGGGGTCGACGGCATCGAGGTCCTCGCGGACGGCCGTGCCGTGCTCAAGGCACGGGTGCGGGCCGCGCCCAGCGAGGGGGAGGCCAATGCAGCGCTGATCGCCTTGCTGGCGCGCAGCCTGTCGGTCTCCCGTTCCGCCGTGACATTGGCTGCCGGAAGCACGGCGCGGCTCAAGACTCTGCTGGTTGCGGGGGAAGCCGACCTGCTCGCGGTGCGGCTGGAACAGCTTCTTGCGGCGGGCTAGGGGCTCTTCGCTCCTCCCGCGCTGCACAAATCTCTTGACGAAGGCGGCCAGTTCCTGTCCGAACAAGGGCAATGGACACACCCCAGTCTTTTCCTGAGCGGCTCACGGAAGGCTATCGCGCCTTCCTCGACGAACGTTTCTCGCGCGAGAAGAGCCGCTATGAGGAGCTCGCCGAAAGCGGCCAGACTCCCAAGATCATGCTGATCGGTTGCTGCGACTCGCGTGTCGCGCCCGAAACCATCTTCGATGCGCGCCCCGGCGAAATGTTCGTGGTGCGCAACGTCGCCAATCTGGTTCCGCCATTCTCGCCCGACGATCAGCTGCACGGCACCTCGGCCGCGCTCGAATATGGCGTTCAGGCGCTGAAGGTCGAGCATATCGTCGTGATGGGCCATGGCCGCTGTGGCGGCATCCGCGCCTTTGCCGATGATGCGCAGGGGCCGCTTTCGCCCGGCGATTTCATCGGAAAATGGATCACGCTGATCAATCCGGCAGCACAGCGCAGCGGCGGCCGCGGCCGCAACGAGGACCTGGAAACCTATGTCGAGCGCCTGGCGCTGGCCTCGATCCAGCAATCTCTCGCCAATCTGCGGACGTTTCCCTGCATCAGCATCCTCGAGGGCAAGGGCCGGCTGAAGCTGCACGGTGCCTATTTCGCCGTCGCGACCGGCGTGCTGATGGTGCTCGATGCCGCGACCGGACAGTTCGTTCCGGCCATTGGCGAGATGCCCAAAAAGGTGCAGACTATCCGCTGCAGCGAAGCCGGATGAGGGCGAAAATTTAGCTGCTCCGCCCCCCATGACGGCGGGCGCGGCTTGCGCTAGATTGTCGCTTCCCGGTCACTGATTTTTGAAGCTCGCATGTTCGATCGTCGTAAGCCCTCGGCTCCCGCTCCCTTCGTCACCCACGAAAATATCGAAGCCAAGATCAAGTGGTTCGACCCTGAGAAGGGCTTCGGATTCGCGTCTCCTGCCGACGGATCCGGCGACGTTTTTGTGCATGTCTCGTCCATCGGTCCGCTCGATCCGCAGGATCTGCAGCCGGGTGCGACGATCGTTGCCGATCTCGGCGAAGGCCGCCGCGGTCTTCAGGTCGTGGCCGTGCACGAGATCGACGCCTCGACCGCAACGCCCGCCGCCCCGCGTGGCGAGCGTGCTCCGCGCCCGTTCTCGCCGCGCCCGCCGCGTGACGATTTCGGTGGTGGCGGCTATGGCGGCGGCGGTGGTTATGGTGGCGGTGGTGGTGGCTACGGTGGCGGTGGTTACGACCGCGGCGATCGCGGCGGCTTCGGCGATCGCAACAGCGCCCCGATGGAAGGGCCCTATGACGGTGCCGTCAAGTTCTTCAACTCCGATCGCGGATTCGGCTTCATCGCGCCTGACAATGGCGGACCGGATGTGTTCCTGCATGTCAGTTCGCTGAGCCGCAGCGGCCTGCAGCCGCCGATGGACGGGCAGCGCGTGCGTTTCTCGATCCGCGCCGGCAAGAAGGGCCCGGAAGCTGCGAACGTCAGTTTCATCTGATCGTTGCTTTTGCACCGACCTGATCCAAGGCCCGCCGGTTTGGCGGGCCTTCTCTTTTGGGGCGGTAGGAGTCAAGCAAAAGCGCCCACCGCGGGGTCATAGAGCCCGCGGTCGATCGCCTCCGGCTCCCTCTCGACCTTGCTCTCCCGGATCAGCTTGCCGCCCGCATCCATGACGCAGACGCTGGTKGTGCGAACAGACACATCAAGACCGACGAACAGCTCCATGGCAGGCCTCCTGACCGGTTGGATCGATGGAGCCTGACCGGAAGACCGCTC
>NZ_JBFTLD010000014.1:0-53479 GCF_056396265.1 Allobosea sp. 05T422_2
CTTCCTGGGTGTCGGCCTGCCGCCGACGCAGCCCTCGCTCGGCACTCTGATCAGCATAGGCAACCGCTACCTGTTCTCCGGCGACTGGTGGATCGTCGCCTTTCCCGGCGTGACCCTGGCGATCCTGGTGCTGGCGGTGAACCTGCTCGGCGACTGGCTGCGCGATGCGCTCAATCCGCGGCTGAGGTGACCCGATGACCGTCCCCGTTCTTTCCGTCCGTGACCTGACCGTCGAGTTCGTGACGCGGCGCGGTACCTTGCGCGCGCTCGACAAGATCTCCTTCGATATCGCACGCGGCGAAGTGCTCGGTGTCGTCGGCGAATCCGGCGCGGGCAAGTCCGTMACCGGTTCCGCGATCATCGGCCTGATCGATCCGCCGGGGCGCATCGCCGGCGGGGAGGTCGTGCTGTCGGGCGAGCGCGTCGACAATCTGCCGCCCGAGGCGATGCGCAGGATCCGCGGCAAGCGGATCGGCATGATCTTCCAGGATCCGCTGACCAGCCTGAACCCGCTCTACCGGGTCGGCGAGCAGTTGATCGAGACGATCCGGACTCATACCAGCCTGAGCGCAGCGGATGCCCGCGCGCGCGCCATCGCCCTGCTCGACGAGGTCGGCATCCCGGCGCCGGAGCGGCGGATCGACGGCTATCCGCACGAATTCTCCGGCGGCATGCGCCAGCGTGTCGTGATCGCGCTCGCGCTCTGCGCCGAGCCCGAGTTCATTATCGCCGACGAGCCGACGACTGCGCTCGACGTCTCGGTCCAGGCCCAGATCATCGCGCTGATCAAACGCCTCTGCAGTGAGCGCGGCACTTCGGTGATGCTGGTGACCCATGATATGGGCGTCATCGCCGAAACGGCCGACCGGGTCGCGGTGATGTATGCCGGCCGGATCGCCGAGATCGGCCCGGTCCGCGATGTCGTCAAGGACCCGCTCCACCCCTATGCGAAGGGGCTGATGGGCGCGATCCCGTCGATCGAGGGTGATGCCGACCGCCTCGTGCAGATTCCCGGCGCGATGCCCCGGCTTTCGGCCATTCCGCGGGGATGTGCCTTCAATCCGCGCTGCGCTCATGCCTTCGCCCGCTGCCATGTCGAGCGGCCCGAGCTGACCAGGGTCGGCGACCGGCAGGTCGCCTGCCATCTCTACGACCAGCCCAATGCGGAGATCGCAGCGTGAGCCAGCTCCCTCCGCCTAACGCCGCCTTCGTCCAGGTCCGCGACCTGAAGCGCGTCTTCGACGTGTCGAAGCCCTGGCTCAACCGCATGCTCGAACGCGCGCCGAAGCAGTATCTGAAGGCCGTCGACGGGGTTTCCTTCGATATCCGCAAGGGCGAGACCTTCGCGCTCGTCGGTGAATCCGGCTCGGGCAAGTCCACCGTCGCGCGCATGGTGGTCGGCCTGCTGCCACCCTCGGGCGGTACTGTCAGCATCGCCGGCATCTCGATGAACGACGTTGCGGTCGCGCAGGAGCGTCAGCGGATGCGTCGGCGCATCCAGATGATCTTCCAGGATCCCTATGCCAGCCTGAATCCGCGCTGGCGTGTCGGCCGGATCATCGCCGAGCCGATCCGCGCCTTCGACATCATCGAGGGCGAAGGCGACATCAATGCCCGCATCGGCGAATTGCTGACGCTGGTCGGCCTGCATCCCGATGACGCCAAGAAGTTCCCGCACGAGTTCTCCGGGGGGCAGCGCCAGCGCATCGCGATCGCACGCGCGCTCGCCTCGAATGCCGAGTTCATCGTCTGCGACGAGCCGACATCGGCGCTTGATGTCTCCGTGCAGGCGCAAATCCTCAACCTGATGCGCGATCTGCAGCAGAAATTCGGGCTGACCTATCTCTTCATCTCGCACAACCTCGCCGTGGTCCGGCATATGGCGACGCGCATCGGCGTGATGTATCTCGGCCGGCTTGTGGAAGTTTCGGAGGGCAAGCAGCTCTTCTCGGCCCCGCGCCATCCCTATACCCGCATGCTGCTCGATGCGGTTCCGGATCTCGCCATGGTCGGCAAGGCGCGCGAGGGCGTGAAGGGGGAAATCCCGAACCCGATCAACCCGCCCTCCGGCTGCACCTTCCATCCGCGCTGTCCGCTGGCGTTCGACCGCTGCAAGATCGAGAATCCGCCGGTGATCGACGGTGTCGCCTGCCATGCCGTGAACGGCGACCGGGCGGCGGCGGCCTGAGCCGCGCCGCTCAGGGGGCGATCAGGAGGAAGCAGGCCCGCCGGCCTTTGGCCTGCTGTTCGCTGCAGGCTGCGGCATCAATGGCGCGAGCGGTCGCTCGGTCCGGTATTGCCCGCGGGCAATCGCCGTGAACATCAGGGCGACGGAGGCGAGCGTCATCAGCCACCAGGTCTGGAAGGTGGCAAAGCCCAGAACGGCAAGCGCGAAGGCCGTGACATAGGCAGCAGTGACGCCGGCGGCGAGCGCTCCCGCCATCTGGCCCGCGGCCTTGATCGCAAAGTACAGGCAGATCGCGGCCGAAGCGGCTCCGACAAGGCCGAGCTCGAACCAGAACTCGAACAGAATGGTCGTCGGCGTGTCTTGAGGCAGGCCACCCGTCAGGCGGCCGCGCAGCACGGTGTCGAGGCCGTGCCCGGTGATCAGCTGAACCGGTTCGCGGCTGACGATGTCGGCCCAGATGCCGAGGGTGAGGGCGAGATCGTCGGGCAAGCGCGATGCGATCGGCATCAGCAGGAAGGGCAGGAGCGGCGCCAGCAACATCAGCCCGGCAACGATAATGGCGATGGCGCGAGCGGCGACGACCCGATTGGCGCTGATCGCTCCGAAGGCCACCGTGCCGCAGATCATCGCCACCGCCTCGCCATCCTCGAAGCGGGTCATGGCAAGCAGGCCGACGGCGAGAGCGAGGCCCAGTGCGCTCAAGCCGCGCGCACGCGAGAGGAGCCAGGCGAAGGCGGGCCACGACATGATCAGCACGACGCTGACGCCGCGTTCGACGCCCGGAGAGACGCCAGCGGCGCTCATGTTCCCGGCGACCAGCAGCGCGAGAGCAAACAGCGCGGCGATGCCGGTGCCGAGCGGCACGAGATTGAGGTTCGAGGCGCGCATGCGTTCCGGGAGCGCCGCGGCACCGCAAAAGCCGAGCGCGACGGCAAGAACCAGATTGGTGGCCTTCTCGGTCGCCGAAAGCGTGTAGGGGCTCCAGACCAGCGAGAGCAGGGCCCAGGCCACGAGCCCCATCAGGATCATGCCTGGCCGGCTCAGCAGGGAATCCCTCAGATTCCTGCCGAACTGGCCACGCTCCTCGATCAGCGAGGAAATGATGAGCAACGCAACCCCGATCGGCGCGAGCACGACGGCCGCGCGACGCGACACCAGCGACGCTATCGGTAGCGCCAGCGCAAGCGTGGCGAAGCCGATGCGACGCAGCAGCAAGGCTGCGTCCGCGGCGGGGTCAATCGGGGCATTGGCGTTGTGGCGGATCATGGACGGCAACCGAACAAACGGCTTTGACCGGAGAACACGCCGGACGTCAGCCCCGCAGCACCCTAGCTTGTGGCGGCCCGCGCGACTGTAGGTGCGCTGCAACAGTGAGCCGGCATCTGACGCAGGGCCATGACGCCATCATAGCACCTTGCGGTCACGGTTCTGGCTGCGGATGATATTTCGTGGGATGGAGGGACGATGAACACGCTTGCCGCAATCGTCTATTCCTCCGGTTTCCAGATCGATGCATTCATGGTTGGCCTTGCCAGCCAGATGAAGCGGCAGGGGTTGAAGCTCGGCGGTGTCGTCCAGCACAACGGCGATGATTGCGGGGATGGCTGTCACGCCATGGCGCTGGAGGACCTCGCGAATGGCCGGCGCTTTCCGATCAGCGAGGATCGTGGTGCGGGCGCGTCGGGTTGCCGGCTCGACGTCGCCGGCCTTGCGGCAGCGGGAGGAGCGGTCGCGGCCGCTCTGACGGGAAACATCGATCTCGTGATCGTCAACAAGTTCGGGCGGCAGGAGCAGCTTGGTCAGGGCCTGCGCCAGGAGATCGCGGCCGCGGCGCTATCGGGCCTGCCCGTGCTGATCGCCGTTCGCGAGGATTTCGTTTCGGCCTGGCGTGAGTTTGCCGGCGATGACTGGACCCCATTGCCGCCTGAGGGCCGAGCGGTGGAGACCTGGGCTGCGGATCGGCTCGGTGTGCCGGCGTGAGGCCCGGCGCCGCCGATCGCGAACGCGAGATGCGACGCTTGCGGGCCATGGCATGACCATCCCTCCAACGCTTGGTCTCCTCCTCGCCGGCGGGCTCGCGCGCCGCATGGGCGGTGGCGACAAGCCGCTTCGGCTGATCGCCGGGCGCAGCATTCTCGCCCATGTCGTCGATCGCCTGGGGCCGCAATGCGACGGACTTCTGATCAATGCCAATGGCGACCTGTCGCGCTTCGCTGAATTCGGCCTGCCGGTGGTCGCCGACAGCGTGCCCGGTTTCGCCGGGCCGCTGGCCGGCATCCTGGCCGGGCTCGACTGGATGGCCGCGAACCGCCCCGGACATGCCTGGATGGTCAGCGTTGCGGCAGACACCCCCTTCATCCCGCGTGATCTTGTGCAACGGCTCCATGTGGCGCGCGCAGCGGGCAATGTTCCGCTGGCCTGCGCTGCATCGGGCGGCTGGGACCATCCGGTGATCGGGCTGTGGCCGGTCGCGCTGCGTGACGACTTGCGGCATGCACTCACGGTCGAGGATGAGCGAAAGATCGGCCGCTGGACGGCGCGCCATGGTGTTGCGGCGGCGGAGTGGCCGGTCGATCCGGTCGACCCGTTCTTCAATGCCAATCGCCCTGATGACCTGGTCGAGGCCGAGCAGCTTCACGCGCGGCTGAGCGATGCGTGATGGTGGGTTGGGGCGCCCGCTGTACCAGCTTGCCGCAGAGCCCGGCTCTGAGGGCGCGTGCCGGCTTCGCTACGGAAGCGCGAAGGTGCATTGGAAACCATCGAACAGCGTCAAACAGGCGCGCCGAGGCATGGATCTCAGGTTTCTGCGCCCGATGGCGTCAGCACGGGCCAATCGCTCTCGTCAGCCTTCCAGCAGCGCTTTGAGACGCCTCAGATCGCTCGTGACCCAGTCGGCATCGCGGGCGAAATCGTCGTCGCTCATCTCGGCCCGCTTGTAGAGAGTGAAGATCACCTCGCTGCCATCGCCATTGGCGAGGGCGCGCATCGGGTTGTGCATCGGCTCCCCGTGATCGGGGATCACGGCATGGTCGAGCACACCGTAAGGATTGGGTTCGCTGAACAGGATGCGCATCAGGCCCAATGGGGTCTCGGCAGCCCAGGTCATGCCTTCGATATGCCTGAAACTATGGCCCAGCCCTTCGGCCCATTTCGGGAAGTTACGGGGCTCTGCCAGAAAGCCGTAGACCTGCTCGATCGGCCTGCCGATCGAGATGCTGATATGGCGCGCGGGCTGAACGGGCATGGAACGACCTCCTTTCGGTCAACCTAGAACAAAAGAAGAACATTGGCAAATGCCTGGAGCCGCCCCGGTATCCGGCCGGGGCGGCTGGGCGCCGGTGCGGAGGGCCGATTGATTACGCCAGCCGGGGTGGGCATGCGATCCGCGCCCGCACCTGGGGTGAGGCGAGGCAGGTGGCGACGGCCTCGTAGCCGGGAGTGCCGGGGTAGGGGGAGACACGGACCGGTGGGCTGTGATTGGCAGGGCAGAGGATGATCGCCTCGTCGGACCCAACGGCTGCCAGATCCAGAATCGCGCAGGAGCGCGTGAGCATGAAGAGCGGCCGTCCATGCGGCCCGCGGCCGCGCAGATGGGCGATCAAGGCTTGCTGTGTGGCCTGATCCAACCMGTCCTCGATCATGTCGACGACCAGGACCGCGGGACCCTCCGCTTCCAGTTCGGCGACCAGGGCGGCCAGCGCACCAGACATCCGGGCGCCGTCGTCGACGAGCCGGGCCAGGGTCCTGGCGACCCGAGACTTCAATGCCGGATCGGAATCCATGTCTGCCCGGCCGATTGCGCCGTCAGCCGCGATCCGATCGAGCCCGAGGAAGGCCGCATCGGGCAAGACCTCGGCCAGGCGCCGGGCCAGCCGCGTCTTGCCGCTGCCGAGCGGGCCGACAATGTAGGTCAGCGGCAGGATTTCGCGCAGCTCAAACCGTTCGCCGCCCCAGGGCCAGGGCAGATCGAAGGCGACGCCGCGTTCGATTGCGGGCTCCAGCAGGCGCACCAGTTCTCCGGCCGCGGGTGCCTGACCTCTGGCAAGGTCAGTCCGCAGGCTGCGGACCTTCTCCAGCGTTCCTGCGAGCTGACGGGCACGCTCCTCGAGCGAAGCCTGGTGAGCCGCCAGGGCCGGTTCCAGCTCCTGGGCATCGCCTCCAAGCACGCGCGCCACCTGGACGAGGCTCAGCCCAAGCGCGCGCAATGCGGCAATCTCGGCGGCACGAGCCATCTCGGCGGGGCCATAGGCGCGCCACCCGGCCATGGTGCGGACCGGGGCGACCAGTCCGCGCTGCTCGTAGATGCGCAACGCCTTGGCGGAAACACCAAGCCGCCTGGCCGCCTCGGCCGGGTTCAGGAAAGGAGTGCAAGAGCTCACGAATCACCTCGTTACCGGCTGACCGCTGCCCTTATCGGGGCGGTCCCAGGGGCCGGGTCAACAACGCGCTCGCGATGTCTGGCCGCCTCCACGCTCGCGGCATGAGGCCGGAGGCGAGTGTCCGCTCGCCGCCGAGTTCTGATTTCGGGCCGGGGGGGGTGCCTCTATTCGATGACGATGCGGGGCGCGGCCCGGGTCTTGCCACTCAGGCCCGCCTGAACCTGCCTCGCAATGGCCAGATAGGCCTTGGCATGGGCGCTTTCTGGGTCGCTTGCCACGATCGGCCGGCCGGCGTCCGAGGTCTCGCGGATCGGCATGGCAAGCGGGATCTCGCCAAGGAAGGGCACGCCCAGCCGCTCTGCCTCGTGYCGCGCCCCRCCATKGGCGAAGATGTCGGAGCGGTGGCCGCATTCCGGGCAGACGAAATAGCTCATGTTCTCAACGATACCGAGGATCGGCACCTCGACGCGCTTGAACATGGCGACGCCGCGACGGGCATCGAGCAGAGCCAGATCCTGAGGCGTCGAGACGATCACTGCGCCCGCGAGCGGTGTCTGCTGCGCCATGGTGAGCTGCGCGTCACCCGTGCCGGGCGGCATGTCGACGACCAGCACGTCGAGTTCGCCCCAGGCGACCTCGCGCAACATCTGGGTGATGGCCGAGATCACCATCGGCCCACGCCAGATCATCGGCGTCTCCTCGTCGATCAGGAAGCCGATCGACATGATCTTCAGCCCATAGGCCTCCATCGGTGCCAGCGTCCGGCCGGAGACCAGGCGCGGCTTACCGGTGATGCCGAAGATCTTGGGCACGGAGGGACCGTAGATATCGGCGTCGAGTACGCCGACCTTGAGGCCGAGCATCGCGAGCGCGACCGCGAGATTGGCCGTGGTCGTCGACTTGCCGACGCCGCCCTTGCCGCTGGCCACCGCGATGATCTGCTTCACGCCGGGCACGCCGGCGGCCTTTGGCATCGGCCCGCCGGGACCTGGCTGGCCGTGCGCCTGCTGGCGTGCCTGCGCGGCGGCAGAGGGCGCCGGTCGCGACGGCGCCTTGTCTGCCGTGAGCCCGACCAGAACCTGGGTGACGCCCGGAATACCGCCGACCGCGCTTTCCGCGGCCCTTCGCACGGGTTCCATCGCTTCAGCCTCGGTCGGATCGATGCCGATCGCAAAGATCACCTTGCCGCCGTCGATCAGGATTTCCGCGATACGGCCGGAAGCGCGCAGCGATTGGCCGCTCGCGGG
Source organism: Allobosea sp. 05T422_2 (assembly GCF_056396265.1). Taxonomy (NCBI): domain Bacteria; kingdom Pseudomonadati; phylum Pseudomonadota; class Alphaproteobacteria; order Hyphomicrobiales; family Alloboseaceae; genus Allobosea; species Allobosea sp. 05T422_2. The sequence goes on from NZ_JBFTLD010000014.1 coordinate 7,815, forward strand.
CAGTTTCACCAGCTCGAGCGCGCGCAGAATGTCGGATTCGGTCAGGGCCACGAAGGCGTACTCCGGCTGGCGCGGCGTCAGGCCGCAGCTTTGCGAATGTGGAAGACGAGAAGTTCGCCCTCGGAACGGCTGAGCTCGATTGCGTCGCCCGTCTCGCGCATCAGGTTGGGAATGTCGATCGCCGCCATGGGATCGGTGCACTCGACGACGAACAAGGCTCCGGCGTCGGCGCTCCTCAGCGCCTTGCGCACGCGCAGTGTCGGCAAGGGGCATTTCAAGCCGCGCAGATTGAGGGGGATCGAGATCATGGGCCGAGCCTGTCGAATACGCAGTGCTTCATATGATGGCTTCTTGCGCGGGAGCAACCACCGGCCCTTCGCCGCAGCGGAGCGCGAGAGGCCTTGCTGCCCTGTCGGCATCGCACGGGGCGCGATGATCGCGGGCATGAGCCGTGGCGGTCCCATCCACTTGGCTTGACCGGGGAGGGGGCGTGCCAGATGACAACAGGGTGCCTTTGTGCCCGATCGTGTTTTGGGGGATTCAGCTTTGATGCGTGTGATCGGCCTGGCAGGGTGGAGCGGTGCCGGCAAGACGACCTTGCTGACGCGCCTGATCCCGGAACTTGCACGCCGCGGTGTCTCGGTCTCCACGGTCAAGCACGCGCACCATGGCTTTGACCTCGATAAGCCCGGCAAGGATTCCTACGAACACCGTCAGGCGGGCGCGCATGAGGTGCTGATCTCGTCCGAGCGCCGCTGGGCGCTGATGCATGAACTGCGCGGCGAGCCGGAAGCGCATCTGCCGGATCTGCTCCGGCGACTATCCCCGGTCGATCTGGTGATCATCGAGGGGTTCAAGCGCGAGCCGCATCTCAAGATCGAGGTGCATCGCGCAGCCAACGGCAAGCCGCCGCTGCACCCGGGCGACCCCATGATCGTCGCGATCGCCTGCGACAGCGCATTTCCCGAGGCGGGCTGCCCTGTCGTGGATCTCGACGACATCGGCGCAATCGCAGAGATTGTGCTTTCTTGCGCCGAGCCGCTCACCGCCATTCTGGCTCGCGTGCAGCAACAGGGTTGAGGGCAGAATGGCGCAACTCAGCGAGGATACTTTCGCCTTCGGTGGCCCCTTGATGAGCATCGAGCAAGCGGCTGACCTTGCGGGCCAGCGGATTCGGCCGGTGGAGGGCACGGAGCAGGTCGCCTTGGCCGACGCCGATGGTCGGGTTCTCGCCAGCGATGTCGTGGCCGGCCTCGATCTCCCGCCCTTCGCCAATTCTGCCGTGGATGGCTATGCGGTCCGCTTCGTCGATCTGGCGTCGGCAGGAGAGACCCGCCTCGCGCTCTCAGGCCGGCTTGCCGCCGGCACTGACGCGGCGGGCATTGCAACTGCAGGCGTGGCCGTCCGGGTCTTTACGGGCGCGCCGATACCGGAAGGAGCCGATACCGTCTTCATGCAGGAGGATGTGACAGCGGAAGAAGGCTTCGTCCGTCTGCCCGGAGGCCTCAAACGCGGTGCCAATGCCCGACCGGCCGGCGAGGATATCGCGCGTGGAGAGACCGCCCTGTCGGCAGGCCGGCGCCTGCGGCCGCAGGATCTCGCGCTGCTGGCTGCGCTCGGTMATGCCTCTGTCGACGTTCGCCGCCGGCCGCGTGTCGCGATCTTTTCGACGGGCGATGAGCTGGCGGAGCCGGGCCTGCCCCTGCCGCCGGCCGCGATCTACGACGCCAACCGCGCTGCGCTGCGTGCCATGGTGGCGCGGGCGGGGGCGGATGTGGTCGATCTCGGCATCCTGCGTGACGAGCCGGGCAGCCTGGCTGCGCGCCTGAGCGGCGCGGCCCGGAGTTGCGACCTGATCCTGACTTCCGGCGGCGTCTCGATCGGAGAGGAGGATCACGTCAAGGCGGCGGTCGAACAGGTCGGCGCGCTGGTCTTCTGGCGTATCGGCATCAAGCCGGGCCGGCCGGTGGCCATGGGCGTCATCGAAGGCGTGCCGTTTATTGGCCTGCCGGGAAATCCGGTTGCCGTGTTCGTCACCTTCGCCTTTGTCGCACGCCCGGTCCTGGCACGGCTTGCCGGCTCGGCCCATGTTGCCCCGGTGCCGCTGCCTGTAAGGCTCGGCTTCCCCTATCGGAAGAAGCCCGGGCGGCGTGAGTATGTCGGTGTTTCGCTCGCTCCTGGAGCGGACGGTGTCATGATCGCGTCCAAGCATCCTCTGGACGGGGCCGGGGTCATGACCTCGCTGACGCGCACGCACGGGCTGGTAGAGCTCGCGGAGGACCTGACATACCTCGAGTCCGGAACCCTCGTGCCGTTCCTCGCCTATGATCTCCTGGTCGCGTAGCGCCGGGTTTAGATCATCGGACCGGAAATCGTATCCGGTCCGATGGCCTAGCTTTTCGGGCCAATGCTCAGTCGCGCCGGAAAATGACGCTGGAGAGCCAGCCCAGAAGCAGCGCCATGGCCGCCGTGGCCAGTCCGTAGAGGAGCGGATGGTCATGTGCGCCGGTCGCCAGCCGCTGCTCGATGCCGGTCTTGATCACCTCGAAATTGGTGGTCTGGCGCGCCAGCATGGCGCCGCCTGAATAGAGCGCGATCTCGATCTCGTAGGAGCCGGTCGGTGCGGTGGCGGGCACATCGATCGGCGCGCTGAACAATGTTTCCGACAGGAAGGTGACGCCGCGCTCGTCCTGCGCATAGAGACCCTTGTCTTCGAGGATTCGGATCAGCGCCTGGCGAAAGCGCACAGTGCTCTCCTCATAATAGAGCTCCGGCGGCAAGTTGCGCTGGGTGTTGGCCAGCCCGATCCTGTCGCGCCGCGCCGCATCCTCGTTGACGATCTCGTTCAGGGGCCGGTTGCTCGACACCATCAGGAATATCGGGCGATCGACGAAGCGCCGCTGCGTCCGGTTGATCCAGATCGGCCCGAGCCGTTCCTTCTCGCGGACGATCAGCATGCGCTGTGGCCCACGCACCGTCACCACGATGTCGTAAGGGTCGCCGCGCGCCACCGTCCGCCCGCCGCGTTCGACCAGGCCGAAGACCGTCAGTTGATCGCCGGTATAGTTCGAGGAGATCTGGATCTGATGGCTAGACACGGATGCGATCAGCGTTTCGGCACGCGGGGCAGTGGCCGCGATGGAGGTCAGCAGCAACGCAGCGGCCAGGGACCTGAAGCCCTTCATCGCGCGCTCTCCGGCAGGACTACCGAGAAGGGGTCGCTGGGCGGGATGAACAGCTCGATCGCGAAGCGCAGGCCCACCGACAGGATCAGCAGCGCAAGCAGCAGACGGAAGGAGTCGACATTCAGGTTGCGCGCCGCGCGGCCGCCGAACTGGGCCCCGATCACGCCGCCGACCAGGAGCAGTGCCGCCAGGATCAGGTCGACCGACTGGTTTGTGAGGGCGTGCAGCATGGTTGCGCCCGTCCTCGTCACCAGGATCTGGAACAAGGAGGTGCCGACGACGACCGCCGGCGGGATGCGGAAGAAGTAAATCAGCGCCGGCACCAGGATGAAACCACCGCCCACGCCGAGCACGGCGCCGATGAAGCCGATGACGATGGCGAGCGCGGCGATCGGGATGACGMTGGCGTAGAGCTGCGAACTGTGAAAACGCATGCGCCAGGGCAGCTTCATCCATTGCGGATGTGTGCCGGCCTGACGGCGCCGGCGTGCCGGCTTGCCCGCCTTGGCGCGCAGCGCCGAGCGCAGCGCGTCATAGAGCATCAATCCGCCAATGATGGTGAACAGCGTCACATAGGACAGGGTGATGACCAGATCGAGCTGACCGAGCCGGCGCATCGAGTTGAAGAACAGAACGCCGAAAATGGTGCCGATGATGCCCCCGCCGACCAGGACGCTGCCGAGCTTGAGGTCGAGCGCCTTGCGGCGCCAGTAGGTCAGGACGCCGGTCATCGACGAGCCGGCGACCTGGGCGGCCACGGTCGCCACGGCAACTGCCGGAGGGATATCGAGGAAGATCAGAAGAGGGGTCAGCAGGAAGCCACCGCCGACCCCGAACAGGCCGGAGATGAAGCCGACGGCACCGCTCAGACCCAGCACCATCAGGATGYTGATCGGCAGTTCCGCGATCGGGAGATAAATCTGCACCTTTGCCCTCGTGTGCCGGCGCGGCATGAGATTCGGCGCCGGCTCGTCCCAGATTGCACCAATCCGGTTAGGCAAATCCTTATCGTGGACGAAGAAGGTGTTGCGGCCGGATCGGCTGAAGTCGCGATCAACCTCTGATGGCTGCGTAACGCGTCGAAACCATGACAGGCAGGCCAGGGGCCTGCCTGTCATGCATTAGCTGCGAGCTGGCTTTGCGGGCTTCCTGACGGCCGCGCTTGTATTGTCTTCCCAACCCTGTGCCGGTGCCGCAACCTCGTTGGCGCCAGGCTCGAGCACCTTTGCCTTCCAGGAATCGACAGCGAGCTTCGCCGCTGCCAGGTCGTTGKGGTTGAGGCGTCCGGCGACTTCGTCACGCTTGCGGGCCGCATCGTCGTCGCCCTGCTTGGCGGCGATGGCGAACCAGAGATAGGACTGGCTGAGATCGGCTGGCACGCCGAGGCCGCGGCCCAGCAGAACGGCGAGATTGTATTGGCTGTCGCGCACGCCTGCGTCCGCGGCGCGGCGGAACCATTCCGTCGCCGTCGCATAGTCCGCCTTGCCGTCGACGCCCTCGGCATAAAGCACGGCGAGATTGTGCATGGCCTTGGCATTCCCGCGCTCTGCGGCACGGGAGTACCAGACCCGCGCCAGTGCGATGTCGCGCTGGGTGCCCACGCCCTTCTCGAACATGTTGGCCAGTCGGAACTGCGCTGGCGCCAGCCCGGCGACCGCGGCGCGTTCGAACAGGCGCAAGGCCAGTTTCGGATCGCGTGTCGCGTTGCTGCCATCGGCCGCGCGGCTGGCGAGCTCGTAGACGGCACGGGCATCACCTGCCTGGGCGGCCTTGCGCAGGCCTGGCGTTCCAAATCCGGCAGGCAGGTCGCCGAGCCCGGTGACGGCCTGAACCGGGTCGGGCGCGGTCGCTGGCGGCAGCGCGGCGGTTGCCGTCGGTTGGGTGGTCGAGCTGGTGGTTTCGGGAGAGCCGAGAATCGGGGCTGCCGGTCCCGCGAAGGCGGCGGCCGGGCCGAGTTCGACCGGCGAAAGCACCGAGCTCTGATCCTTCGTGGGCTTGGCTGGAGCTTCCGGGGCGGCGGGTTCCGGGGCAGCGACGGCGGGAGCGGAGGCAGGAGTCTGAACGGTTTCGTTGCCGGCGGCCTTCGTCTTCGGGCTTTGCAGTGCGCCGGTGACGACATGGGCGGTGCCCATGGCAAGAACGACAGCGGCCAGCCCGAGCAGGAGCGGGCGGCGACGCTTCTCCATGATCTCCTTGAGCTTGCCGCCCTTGGAGGTGCTGGTGCCGCTGCGCTCGGCTTCCGCCGCGGGCACAGAGGCTGCGGCTTCGGAGGCCGCCTTTGCCGAACGCCGTGCCGCAGCGATCAGGTTCTGGCGGACCGATTGAGGATCCTGGGCTGCCGCGGCCGGAGCGGCCGGTGTGTCCTGGCGCGGCCGGCCCGAGCCCGGTTCGAGCGGCAGGTCATGGGACCTGGCGGCAGGCGCTTCTGCTGCGCGTTCCGCCGGCCGGGTCGTCTCCAGCCGGGCGCCAAAGCGATCCTCGATCGCGGCGCTCATGCTGGCAGGAAGTGCAAGGCCACGCGTCGACGGCATGGTGGAGGGGCGCGCCGCGGCCGCCGGGGCCGGTGCGAGCGCGACCTCCTTCCGCTCGAGGCCGAGCTCGGCTTCGAGGCTGGCGAGGCGCGAGATGATCGTCTCGAGGGTCTGATGGACGGCGCCGATCGCGTCCTGCGTCTCCCGGCCGGAGGCGGCGTTGCTCTCGCGCAGTCCGGAAACCAGGGTGCTCAGCTCAGCAAAGCCTCCCGCCTGAGCGGGGGGCTTGCTCGCCATATCGGCTATGGCGGTGCGTGCGGCACGTTCGGCCGCGGCTGCGGTGTCCTCGCGCACGGTCTGGAGGTGTCGCACGAGGTCCTGCAGCGTGCGCTCGATCCCGGTCTCGGCCGAACGCGTCGCGACGGCCTCGTCGAGCCGGCTGGCGAGGCCGGCGATCTGCTGTTCGAGTGCATCGAAGGAATCGGATTCGGCGCCAGGGCGTCCCGCCTCGTCGATCTTCTCGGCGAGGCTGCGCAACATGTCCTCAACCGGGCGCATGTCGACGCGCGCGACCTGTACGTTGCCGCCGTCATGGACCATCTGGGTCAGGTTGCTGGAGGCTGCGAGACTCTCGATCCGGGCAGCCAACCCTTCGATCTGCTTCATGACTGCTGCCGGGCCGTGATCCGCCAGCGTCTCGATCTGGTGCTGCAGGCTGTCGATCCGGTCCGCGAGCTGGTTCGGCTGCCGATCGGAGACATCCTCGAGCTTGATGATGAGGGCCTCAATCCGGCGCGACAGCTCGTTCGATGCCGGAGAGCCGGAGGCGCCGATCTCGTTGAGCCGCGCGAAGAGTTGCTCGGTCTGAGACGTGATCACCTCGGGGCGCATCACGGGCAGCGAATCGACCTTGTCAGCTAGCGCCTCGACCTGCCGCGACAGCGAAAGCAGCGGGGCGGGATCGCCGAAACGGTCGGTGAGCAGGGCGTCGCGCACGTCCTCGATCGCCTGGGACAGGCCACGCATCGAGAGTGCATCAGGCTGCCCGTCGCGCAGCCGGGCGACTTCGCCCGCCAGAGCCGAAACCTGATGCGAAAGATCGCCGAGGCGGTTATCGCCGGTGCTCGTGGCGAGCAGTTCACGCAATTCTGCGATGTCGCGAAGCACAGGGGTCAGTGCAGCGCGGTCGCTGCCGCGCGCCGCGAGTGCGTCGACCTTGGCGGCGAGATGCGCGAGCTCCAGCTCGAAACGGGCATAGCTCTCGCCGGAATTCTCGCGGGCGAGGCGGGCGACTTCGGTTTCGATCCGCGCCAGAGGCTTCAGGATAGGCTCGATACGGTCGTTCCGGTCCAGCCGCTCCAGCTTCGAACCGAGATCGGCAATCAGCCTTTCCAGTGCGGGCGTTTCGACCTGGCGTGACGCCGCAGCCGGGGAGAGGCGCTCGGACATGAGAGAGGGATGGTCGCCCCTGGCGCCGACCCTCTCGCCCAACGATCGGAGATCCTGCCGCAAGGCCGCGACCCGGCTCTCGCTCAGGCCTGTCCGGCCCGAGGCGGCGGCTTCGGGATCGGTATCCAGCATGCGCTGGCGCGTGCGGATATCCGTCACCGCTGCGGMCAGGCCATCGCGATTCAGGGCCGGGCGGGCGGCGGCAGCCTTGCTCTGGGCATCAACCGCCTTGCGCTCGATCTCGGCAATGCGCTCGCCCATGGTCTTGATCGCGTCGGCGATGACGTTGGTGGCGCGTTCCTGACGCTCGGCGTTACTGCGCTCGCCGCTGACGAGACGGTTCTCGGTCTTCTCGATCCAGCGCGCGATCGAATCCAGGGCGCCGGCCGTCTTGGCGCTCGATTCCCGGGTCATGCGCTCGGCGAGGGCGGCCTGCGACAACGCGGCCTCGATCTGGCCCCGCGACATCTCGGGAGCAAACTGCGGCGCCGCAGCGCTTGCTGCGGCCTGCGAGGAGGTTTCCATCTGCCCTTGGGAGAGCTTGGCGAGGCGCTCGGACAGCGCTGCGATGTCGAGCTGCTCCAGAGGGGCGGCTGTCGRCTCGCTCTCTTCCGCCTCGACGCGAATCTTGTGGTCCAGCCATTCACCCAGGGTCATTCCGGCGCGCCGCGCCGCGGCCTTTGCGGCATCGCGGGTGCGCGGATCAACGCCCTTGACGCTCCAGGGCAAGCTATTGGCCATGATCTCGCTCGCCTAAGGGGACCGGTCTTCAGTCGGGATGCGCAGCCCCCTGGCGCCGCAGCTTCCCCGCGCGAAACAGGCGATCGTGAAGATTCAGTTGCCGCTGACGACGGCCTGGCTCGCAGACCCGACTTTTGGCCGTCACGGTAAACGGACGKTTAATATCCGGGGGCCGGCCGTTAATTTTTTGCAAACGCCCGGACAGGGGCAGCACGAATGCCGGGCTCGTAACCGTAATTTACCCCCAATTGGCCGATATTACCTGACGCTAGGAGATGGGGCGAGCTATTCCCCCTACCCAACGGAACTTCGTCGCCACCGATGCCGGCGGTTCCCTGCGTCCAAACTTTTTAAGGAACTCCATGTCGCGCCACAGCAATGCTATGGCGGCCGGCTCTTCAGATACCGGCCGCACATCGTCCACGCCTACTTCCAGTGAAGCCGACTCGGCTGGTGGTTTCACCATCAGCGACCTTGCCCGCGATTTCGCGGTGACCCTGCGCACGCTTCGCTTCYATGAATCGCGCGGTCTCCTTGCTCCGGCCCGCTCGGGCATGACGCGCATCTATTCCGGCCGCGATCGCTCGCGGCTTGCGCTGATCCTCAAGGGCAAGCAGCTCGGTTTCACGCTGGTTGAAATCCGCGCCATGCTCGCCAATGAGGAAAAGAAGGGCGAGGCCGGCGCAGAGAAGTCGGCTTCGGTCGGCGGGCTGCAGCTCACCCGCGGGCAGATTGCCGAGCAGCTCGAATTGCTGCGCTCGCAGCAGGTCGAGATCGAAGGCGCGATCGCCGAGCTCGAAGCGACGCTTGCGGGCCTCGACAAGGCCTGAGCGCCTCACGGCACGGATTATCGATCATTTGATCGGGATTGACGGCTCCGGACTTGTGTCCGGGGCCGTTTTGTCATGCGCTGCGGATGGGAAACGCGACAGGGTGCGGCAACAAAATGGCCCAGCCCTCTTCACAAGTCACCCATAGATTGTTTATATATAAACTATCTGATGAATGGCTGCCCCGGATCGCATTCTGCAGGCGGCCGCGCTGCGCGAGAGGGAGGACACCATGCCGGTCTACAAGGCGCCCGTCGAAGACACCCTGTTCCTGCTCAACGACGTCTTCAACATCGAACGCTACAACAACCTGCCGGGTTTCGCGGATGCGACGCCCGATGTGGTCGCGGCGGTGCTGGGCGAGGGTGCCAAGCTCTGCGAGGAAGTGCTCCAGCCGTTGAACCATTCCGGCGACCAGGAGGGCTGCAAGCGCAACCCTGACGGATCCGTGACGACGCCAAAGGGCTTCAAGGAGGCGCACAAGGCCTATGCCGAGGGCGGCTGGATCGGACTTGCCATGGATCCCGAATATGGCGGCCAGGGCCTGCCCTATACGCTCGGCGCCGTGATGAACGAATATGCCTCGGCGGCGAACATGGCGTTCTCGATGTATCCCGGCCTGACCATGGGCGCGATCGCCGCACTCTACGTGCACGGCACTGAGGAGCAGAAGCGCACCTATATCCCGAAGATGGTCGAGGGTGTCTGGTCGGGCACGATGAACCTGACGGAGCCGCATTGCGGCACCGATCTCGGCCTGATCAAGACCAAGGCCGTGCCGAATGGCGATGGTTCCTATGCGATCTCCGGCACCAAGATCTTCATCTCGGCCGGCGAGCAGGACATCACCGAGAACATCATCCATCTCGTGCTCGCCCGCATCGAGGGGGCTCCCGCCGGCGTCAAGGGCATCTCGCTCTTCGTGGTGCCGCGCAACGTGGTCGGCGCCGACGGCGCGGTCGGCGAGCGCAACGGCGTCTCCTGCGGCTCGATCGAGCACAAGATGGGCATCCACGGCAATTCGACCTGCGTCATGAACTATGACGGTGCCAGGGGCTGGCTCATCGGCACCGAGAACAAGGGCCTCAACGTCATGTTCGTGATGATGAACGAGGCCCGCCTCGGCGTCGCGATCCAGGGGCTCGCCCAGTCCGAGGTCGCCTATCAGAACGCTGTTGCCTATGCCAAGGACCGCCTCCAGGGACGGGCGCTGACCGGCGCCAAGGAGCCGGACAAGGCTGCCGATCCGATCATCGTCCATCCCGATGTCCGTCGCACGCTGATGTCGATCAAGGCCTTCAACGAGGCTGCGCGCGCCTTCGTGCTGTGGAACGCGCTGAAATCCGATGTCGCCCACCGTTCTGCCGATGCCGCCGAACGCCAGGCCGCCGACGATCAGCTTGGACTGATGACCCCCGTGCTCAAGGGTGTCCTGACCGATGTCGGTTTCGACAACGCGGTGAAGGCCCAGCAGATGTATGGCGGCCATGGCTACATCGCCGAATGGGGCATGGAGCAGTTCGTGCGCGACGCGCGCATCGCCATGATCTACGAGGGCGCCAATGGCGTGCAGGCCATGGACCTGATCGGCCGCAAGCTCGGCCGAGACGGCGGCCGCGCCATCATGGCCTTCTTCAACGAGGTCGGCGGCTTCATCAAGGAACATGGCGAGGACGAGGGGCTGAAGCCGCTGCTCGCTCCCCTGCTGGCCTCGCTCGGTCATCTCCAGCAGGCGACGATGTGGTTCATGAACAACGCCCTCGCCAAGCCTGACAATGCCGGTGCCGGCGCAACCGACTACATGCACCTGCTCGGCCTCGTCTCGCTCGGCTATATGTGGGTGAAGATCGCCAAGGCTGCGCAGGACAAGCTCAAAGCCGGTGCCAATGGCGCGACCGAGCGGATGAACACCAAGCTCGTCACCGCGCGCTTCTTCATGGAGCGCACCCTGCCGGAGACGGCCGCGCATCTGGCACGGATCACGGCCGGCGCCGATTCCACCATGGCGCTCTCGGCAGAGCAGTTCTGAGCAGACCAAAGGTCATGCCCGGGCTTGACCCGGGCATCGCTTGCAGATTGCCTTCGCTTCCAGATGGCCGGGACATGCCCGGCCATGTTGGCGAAGTCCCAACAACGAGCCGCCATTGCGGCGAGCCCGGGAGGCCTTGATGGCTGACGCATTCATCTACGATCACGTTCGGACGCCGCGCGGCAAGGGCAAGGCCGACGGCTCCCTGCACGAGGTCACGGCGATCGAACTCGGCACGCAGGTGCTGCGTGCGATCAAGGACCGCAACAAGCTCGAGCCCAAGCTGGTCGAGGATGTCGTCTTTGGCTGCGTCGATCCGGTCGGCGAGGCCGGCGCCGATATCGCGCGGACCGTCGCGCTCAAGGCGGGGTACGGCAAGGAAGTGCCGGGCGTGCAGATCAACCGCTTCTGCGCCTCGGGCCTCGACGCGGTGAACCTTGCCGCGGCGCAGGTCATGGCCGGCCAGAAGGAGATGGCGATCGGTGGCGGCGTCGAGAGCATGAGCCGCGTCGGCATGGGCGCCTCGGGCTTCGGCATTGCGGTCGATCCGTCCGTCGCGATCGACACCTATTTCATGCCGCAAGGCGTCTCGGCCGATCTGATCGCCACGAAATACGGCTTCTCGCGTGACGATGTCGACGCCTTTGCCGTGCGCTCGCACAAGAAGGCCGCCGCCGCCTGGGCTGAAGGCCGCTTCAGGAATTCGGTCATCCCGGTCACCGACGTTAACGGGCTGATTCTCCTCGACCGCGACGAGACCATTCGTCCGAATACGGACATGCAGGCCTTGGCAGCGCTCAAGGCATCCTTCGTCCAGATGGGCGAGATGGGTGGTTTCGATGCCGTCGCGACGGCGGCTCACCCCGATGTGGAGTTCGTCAATCACGTGCATCACGCCGGCAATTCCTCCGGTATCGTCGATGGTGCGGCTGCCGTGCTCGTCGGCTCGAAGAAGGGCGGCAAGGCGGCTGGCCTGAAGCCGCGCGCCCGCATCCGGGCCTTCGCCACTGTCGGTTCCGATCTGGCGCTGATGCTGACCGGGCCGGTCGACGTCACGGAGCTGGTTCTGAAAAAGGCCGGCATGACCACAGGGGATATCGACCTGTTCGAGCTGAACGAGGCCTTCTCCTCGGTGGTGCTGCGCTATCAGCAGGCCTTCGACATCGACGACGCCATCCTCAACGTCAATGGCGGCGCCATTGCGATGGGCCATCCGCTCGGCGCCACGGGCGCGATGATCCTCGGCACTGTGCTCGACGAACTCGAGCGCACGAACAAGCAGACCGCACTCGTCACGCTTTGCGTCGCCGCCGGCATGGGCGTCGCGACCATCATCGAACGCGTCTGATCGGCACGAAGGGGAGAGAACCTATGAACCTCACCAATTTCCGCTTCGAGACCGACGCCGACGGCATTGCGACCCTGATCTGGGACATGCCCGGCCGTTCGATGAACGTCATCACCCCCGAGGTCATGGCCGAGTTGAACCAGGTCATCGACCATGTCGTCTCGAGCGAGGCGATCAAGGGCTGCGTCATTACCTCCGGCAAGGAAGCCTTCTCGGGCGGTGCGGACCTGACCATGCTCCAGGGGCTGCGCGACCTCTATGTCGGGCTTGCCAGGGAGAAGGGCGAAGCGGCTGCGATGCAGACCTTCTTCGACGAAAGCCGCAAGCTCTCGCTGCTCTATCGCAAGCTCGAAACCTGCGGGAAGCCGTTCGCAGCCGCCATCCATGGCGTCTGCCTCGGTGGTGCCTTCGAACTTGCGCTCGCCTGCCAGTATCGTGTCGCCTCGGACGATGCCTCAACCCGCGTCGGCCTGCCCGAGATCAAGGTCGGGCTCTTCCCCGGCGCCGGCGGTACGCAGCGTGTCTCGCGCCTGATGCAGACCGGCGACGCGCTGCAGATGATGTTCAAGGGCGAGCAGATCAAGGCGCTGCCGGCCCGAAACAGCGGCCTCGTCCATGCGGCCGTGCCGCGGGATCAGATGCTTCAGAACGCCCGGGAGTGGCTGAAGGCCAATCCGCAGGCCAAGGCGCCCTGGGACGATCCCAAGTTCAAGCTGCCTTCCAACAAGGTCTATTCGCCCGCCGGCATGCAGATCTGGCCACCGGCCAACGCGATCTATCGCCGCGAGACGAATGACAACTACCCGGCCGCACGCGCCATCCTGAGCGCAGTCTATGAGGGCCTGCAGTTGCCGATCGATCTCGGCCTCAGGGTCGAGAGCCGCTATTTCGCAAAAATTCTGCGGACGAAKGAGGCGGCCTCGATGATCCGCACGCTCTTCGTCTCGATGCAGGAGCTGAACAAGGGGGCTCGCCGCCCGGCCGATGTCCCGGCGAGCAGGCTGAAGAAGGTCGGCGTTGTCGGCGCAGGCTTCATGGGCGCGGGCATCGCCTATGTCACCGCCCAGGCAGGCCTGGACGTCATCCTGATCGACCGCGACATCGAGGCGGCCGAGAAGGGCAAGGCCTATTCGCATAAGCTGGTTTCCGACCAGATCATGAAGGGGCGCGCCAAGACGGCCGACCGCGACGCGCTGCTCGGCCGGATCATCGCCTCGGCGGACTATGCCGATCTCAAGGGCTGCGATCTCGTCATCGAGGCCGTGTTCGAGGATCCGAAGGTCAAGGCCGAGGTCATCGCCAAGGTCGAGGCGGTGGTCGGACCAAGGACGATCTTCGGCTCCAATACATCGACGCTTCCGATCACCGGGCTCGCCCAGCACTCGCAGCGCCCGAAGAATTTCATCGGCGTGCATTTCTTCTCGCCGGTCGAGAAGATGCTCCTGGTCGAGATCATCATGGCCAAGAAGACCGGCAAGAAGGCGCTCGCCATGGCGCTCGATTTCGTCCGCGCCATCAGGAAGACGCCGATCGTCGTCAACGACACGCGCGGCTTCTATGCCAACCGCTGTGTCGGCAACTACATCCGCGAAGGCCATCTGATGCTGATGGAGGGCGTGCCCCCGGCGATGATCGAGGCCGCCGGCAAGCAGGCCGGCATGCCGGTCGGTCCGCTGTCCCTCAATGACGAGGTCGCGGTCGATCTCGCCTACAAGGTGCTGAAGGCGACCAAGGCCCAACTCGGCGAACAGGCGGTCGATCCGGCGCAGGAAAGACTGCTCACCGAGATGGTCGAGACGCATGGCCGCCTCGGCCGCAAGAACAGGAAAGGCTTCTACGACTATCCGGAAGCCGGCCCGAAGCGGCTTTGGCCGGGGCTTGCCGAGCTGACGAAGAACCGGCTCGACCCCGAGCTCATCGACATGCAGGAGCTCAAGGAACGCCTGCTCGTCACCCAGGCCCTGGAAGCTGCCCGCACCTATGAGGAAGGTGTCGTGACCGATCCTCGCGAGGCGGATGTCGGCTCGATCATCGGCTTCGGTTTCGCGCCCTATTCGGGCGGCACGCTCTCCTACATCGACAACATGGGCGCGGCCGTCTTCGTGAAGCTCTGCGAGAAGCTCGCCAGGACCCATGGAGAGCGCTTCAGGCCGAACCGGCAGCTCAAGCGCATGGCGAAGACGGGCGAGAGCTACTATGGCAATGCGGAGAAGAAGGCTGCCGCATAATCCCCTGAGGCCACCGCGTGACGATTCGGCCGATCATTGGCTTTCCCGATTCTCGGCTGCGCATGGCAGCCGAGCCGGTGACGCGTTTCGATGCGGTGCTTCGCTCGCTCGCGGCCGATTTGCTGGAAACGATGCGGGCGGCTCCCGGCATCGGCATAACGGCGCCGCATATCGGTCTTCTCCAGCGGCTGGTCGTGCTGGAGCTGTCGCCGGGTGAGGTTCGGACCTATGTGAACCCGGCGATCGCCTGGGCTTCACCTGACATGATCCGCCACCACGAGGGCAGCGTTTCGATGGCGGGGGTTGCAGACGAGATCGAGCGTCATGCCCGCGTCCATGTCACCTATCGGGACCTGGACGGTGCGGAACAGTTCGAAGAGGCAGATGGCCTGCTCGCCGTTTGCCACCAGCACGAGATCGATCAGCTCGACGGCATTTTCTGGGTCGATCGCCTGTCACGCCTGAAGCGCGACAGGCTGATCGCCCGCTACAACAAGCTGCGGCGTGCGTGATCTTGCCGCTCGCCGGCCCTTGGCAGAACCGGAGCCTGGCGCAGCCTCTCGCAGGCGCCTGCGGCAGCCTTTGGGCGGTGATGGGTCGGCCGAACCCCTGACTGGCCCGGAACCGGACACGACGACCGAAACGTGACGATTCGCTCAAGCGCGCGAAACGCGCGCGACATTCCGATTCGCCCTTCGCAAGTGCCTGCTTTTCGCGAGCGCGGCTGCGACGGGGATGGCCGGAATCTGAGAGCAATCCACCGAAAAATGGGTGCTTGCGGACGATGCCGCTGACCGAAATCCCGCCAGATCCGACGCCGCGATGGCCGAGCCTGCAGCCGCTCAGGTGCGTCCCAGCTCCCTCCCGGGAGACGTTCCGGCGGGGCCGCGCGCTCTTCATCAGGGTGTCTACCCCTTCGGTAGGCTGGCCTGCGAAGAAGACGTGGTCGAGACCTCCTGGAGGCAGCACAGCGAGCAGGGCTCCGCGGCAAAGACCTCGAGGCGATCGAACGGAACGGAAGGGGTGTAGTCCGGCTGGTCGGCAGGGGCTTGAACGCCGGGATGATCGGCCTGCCTGCAGGCTTCGCATTGAGCGCCGCCATCTGGCCGGGCCACCCATTACCGGCTTACCTACGCGGCCCTAGTAAAACACGCTTCGGCACGCGACCATGCGCCGGGTCTGCTTGACGAGCCGGCACACGCCGAATGGCATGCAGAATGCTTCGAAATCACGGGGGTTTTCGCCCGGCTGCGAGACGAAGGCTGTCGGCCGCATCCTGTACAATTAAGCTTCTCTCAACCTAACAGCGCAAAGCGGGCTGTAAATTGCGGGCGAGGCGGGGCACCACTGCGCGCCGCGGTCGCCCGGTCGCTTCGACGTTGCGAATGACGTAACGTCGGTTTTGGCGTAGTTTGGATGAAGGGGGGAACAAACTGGACCAAACCCCAATGGTCGAGAGCAGTCAGGATACCGACCGGCTCGCAGACCCGGAGGCTCTCGCTGTCCGTGAGGCCCTTGAACGCATCCTGACATCGGATGCGTTTCGCAGTGCACCGCAGCTCTCCGCATTTCTGAACTTCATCGTGGAGCGCCGCATCGAAGGGCGCAGCTCGGAACTCAAGGGTTACACCATTGCGGTTGAGGCCTTCGGCCGACCGGCAGATTTCGACCCGCAGTCCGACCCCATCGTCAGGGTCGAGGCCGGTCGTCTGCGCAGGGCGCTAKGCCAGTATTATCAGGGCGATGGCGCCGACGACACGATCCGCATTTCCATGCCGGTCGGCGCTTACGTCCCTGTCTTTGAACATCTTGGGGCTGCCGGGATGCCGGCCGAGCCGGCGCAGGAGCGCATGGCGCCCGGCGACGCCAGGGCGGCCCAGCTGCCGGTCCCTGAGCGGCCGAGCAGGCACGGTTTCAGGCTCGGGCACTGGCTCGCCGTGTTAGCGCTGGTCCTCGTGATCGTGCCTCTCGCCACTTGGCACTACCTCCCGCCGCTCGAGACGACACCGCAACCCGACCCGCTGGTGCGCCAGGCTCAACTGATCGAGGAGGCAGCGCGTCGCGCGGGATCGAGCGCGTCGGCTCATTTGCCGATGGTCGTCGTATCGCTGAGCGGCGCGGCCGACGATCCGGAGCTGGCCGGGCTGGTGCAGGCCTTCACGCGGCTCCTGGTCGATGCCCTGGCTCGATTCGACGATCTCGTTACCGTTCGTACGCCGGCCGCCGGCGCGGACCTCTATAGCGGCGCCGACTATGTCTTCGAGATGAATGCGACGCGGCAAGGCGGGGCGACGGAAGGCTTCGGCCGGTTGCGCTCCGTCAAGGACGGTCGTGTGGTCTGGACGACGTCTGCCATCCGGACATTGCCGAAGGGCGAGGACGCTCCGGAATTGCGCGAGATCGCCCGACGGCTCGCAGTCAGGCTTGCCGAGCCCTTCGGCATCATTCACGCCGACTATCGCCAGACGATGACGGCGTCGCCGATGCGCTGTGTCTTCCAGGCGCTGAATATCCGCCGCACCATGCGCGCCGAAGATCACCTGGCCGCCCGCAACTGCCTGGAGGCGGTTCTGGAGCGCGACCCTGCCTTCCATCCCGCCTGGTCGCAGCTCGCCCTGCTGACGGTCGACGAATACACCGCCGGACTCAATCCACTGCCTGGTTCGCCGCTCGATCGCGCCTTGAGCGCCGCGTTGACGGCGGTCAGGCTGGCGCCGTCCAGCGCACGCGCGCAGCAGGCCATGATGGACGTTTACTTCGCACGTGGCGCCTATGAAGATGCCTTCAGGGCGGGCCGGGCCGCGCTCGTCCGCAATCCCTACGATCCCGACATCATGGCCGATCTCGGCGCGCGCTATGTTCAGATCGGTCAGCCTGCGGAAGGCCTGCCGCTGCTGCAGCGGGCTGTGGCATCCAGCAGCGGCCGTCCTGCCTGGTACGATTTCTACGCCTTCCTGGCCGAGCATCTGATGGGCAATGACAAGCTCGCGGATGCGCATGCMGCCATTTTCGTCGCCGATGACAGTCCGCTCAGCTTGCTTGGCCGAGCCCTCCACTTTGCGGGAAAGCATGATGAGCCGGGCGTTTCAGCGGCCCTGCGACGGCTGGCGCAGGCGGCTCCGCTCTTCGCGATCGACGCCAGGCTTTACCTGTCGCGGATGGGGTTCAGCGAAGCCGTCATCGACCGGATCATGTCGGATCTCGGGCCGCGTCGGCTTGAAGCCAGCGGCGTTCACTAAGCGAATTCCCGACCGTCGCCGCTTTTCGTCCATGGCCCTCGCATGCGCGTGAACAGACGGTTAATGTCGGGTAGCAGAGTGATTCGTCGCTTTCATTCCCCAGCAACCTCTTTCGCGCGGTCGTCGCCTTGGCCCCTGTCCGCCTTACCGCCTTGCATCCTCTCGCCAGTGCCGTGACCGGCGTGGCGGCTGGCGCAATCGCGGTTCTCGCCTTGCCGGGAGCGCTGGCCAACGCCKCCGGCCTCCTGCTGGCGGGGGCAGGGTTGGCGGCATCCGCGATCTTCTACGAGCGACGTGTCCTTGCGCAGCGCGAGCAGATCTTCGCGGCGATCGGCGAGGTCAAGGTTCGCCTGGCTACCAATGCCATCAGGCTTGACAGTTTGGCGCAGCGTGTCGAGCAACTGCCGATGAGCGAGGCCGATGCCGCGCCCGCACGTGCTGCGATCAATGAACTGACGGCCGAGGTCGGATTGCTCGGCGACCTGTTGCAGCAAGTCGCAACGACGCTGGCAGATCACGACACGCAACTCTCGGCTGCGCAGGCCCGGCGCAATGCCGAAGCCGCTCCCCCGCCGCCGCCGGCGCCTGCTCCCGAGCTTGCCCGCATTGCGCATCGCGAGGCGCTTGCTGCAGCGCGTGCGGAGGCCATTCAGGCCGAGCAGCTGCGCGCTGCCGATGAACGAGCCGCGATCATCAGCACCGCGCTGGCCGAGGGCAAGGTCGAGGTCCATCTCCAGCCGATCGTGCAGTTGCCGCACCGCCGGACACGTGGCTACGAGGCGCTGGTCCGTCTGCGTCTCGACGAGAGCACCTTGCTGCTCCCCGCCGAATTCCTGGCGATCGTCGAGGAGCGGGGTTTCGGCCCGACGCTCGATGCACTGGTGCTGACACGTACGCTGGCGATCGCGCGCCATCTGGGATCCAAGGACGGCGGCCTGTTCGTGGCCTGTAATTTCAGCGCCGCAACCTGGGCCTCGTCGCAGGCTCTGGTGACCCTCTCCCGTATCCTCGAGAAATATCGCGAGCACGCCGGCCATCTGGTGATCGAGATGCCGCAGCGCGTCTTCCGCGCTCTGGAGCCGACCAGCCTTGGCCTGCTGGGGGCGATGTCCGCCAATGGCGTGCGCTTCGCGCTCGACCATGTCGGCGATCTTCGGTTCGACCCGGCATCGCTGCATGATCGTGGCATTCGCTTCGTGAAAGTGCCGGCCGCCCTGCTGCAGGCTGAAGCCGAGCGTTCCTCGATCGATATCGCCGCCGCCGATCTCGCGGCTCAGCTCGCGCGGGCCTCGATCATCCTCGTCGCCGAGAAGATCGAGGATGATCCGACTGTCGCGGACATGATCGAGCTTGGCGTGACCTATGCCCAGGGGCTGGTGATTTCACCGCCGCGGCCGGTCAAGCCGGAGGTCTTTGCCGATCCCGAGCCGGCGAAACCCGCCGCTCCAGTGCCCGAGCCCGAGCGGCCCGCCGCGCGGATCTCGGCCGAGATTCTGGGCTATCCCACCGTCGGCACATCGCCTGCGGCAGCGCTGCCAGCCCCGCCGAGCGGGCCTGCGCAGAAAGGCCCGGCGCCGGAGCGCCTGCCGTTCCGCGCCGTGCTACGCCGCGCCAGCGCCTGACAAAACCCTATCGCTGCCCGTTGCGACGGCCTAAACCGGCACCGTGCCGCGCTGCCGTCGCGCCGCATAGCCCAACTGGTTTCAGGGGAGTTGACCGCTTTGCAGCCTGCCAAGACCGCGCCCACCGTCGCATTGAGCGGATTCTCGGAAATCACCGACCGGTTCGATCTCTGCCTGTGCGATATCTGGGGTGTCGTTCACAACGGCGTGGCAGCTCATCAGGACGCCTGCGATGCGCTGGTTGCGATGCGGGAACGCGGTGTTTCCGTCGTGCTGGTGACCAACGCTCCCCGTCCCCGCCGTGAAATCGAGGTCCAGCTCGCGCGTTTTGCCGTGCCGGAGGCTGCCTATGATGCGATCGTGACCTCCGGCGATGTCTGCCGGGCGCTGATCGAGGAACGGTCCGGCGAGCCGGTCTTCATGCTCGGCCCTGACCGCGACCTGCCCCTGATCGCCGGGCTGGATGCGCCGCGCGTCTCACCCGCGGACGCGCGCTACGTGCTCTGCACGGGATTGTTCGACGACGAGACCGAGACGGCCGAGACCTATGCCGGCCTCTTTGCCGATCTCGTCGCACGGGATCTCGTGATGATCTGCGCCAATCCCGATCTGGTGGTCGATCGCGGTGGCAAGATCGTGCCCTGCGCCGGCTCGCTCGCGCTGGCGTACGAGCAGATCGGCGGCAGGGTGATCTATGCCGGCAAGCCGCATCGCCCGATCTACGAAATGGCGCTGCATATCGCCGAAGCGCGGCGTGGCAAGCCCGTTCCGCCAGACCGGATTTGCGCAATTGGTGATGCCATTCGAACCGACATCGCCGGGGCGAACGCCTTCGGCGCGGCGAGCGTCATGGTGCTGGCGGGCATTCACGCCCAGGATCTTGTCGAGAAATCGTGGGAAGAGCGCCACGGCTGGTTCGCAGGGCAGCATGCCCGCCCGGATTACGCGATTCCGCAGCTCGTCTGGTGACGTTCGGCCACGCTCAGGCGTGGCAGACCGCTTCCATCTTGACCTTCAGGGTCTGGGCGTTGAACGGCTTGACGATATAGTTGTTCACGCCGGCCTTCTTGGCGGCGATGACGTTCTCGGTCTTGGATTCGGCCGTGACCATGATGAACGGCGTCGTCGCGAGGGCATCTTCCTCGCGCACGCGCTGGAGCAGCTCGAAGCCGGTCATCGGCTCCATGTTCCAGTCGGAGATGACGAGGCCGTATTTCTTGTCGCGCATCTTGGCGATGGCGGTCGAGCCGTCCGACGCATCGTCGACATTCTCGAATCCGAGCTGCTTGAGCAGGTTCCGAATGATCCGGACCATCGTCTGGTAGTCGTCGACCACGAGGATGGGCATGGACGGATCGAGAGCCATTCTGGTGCTCCAAGCGTAACGACTGCAGCGCGGGGCAATACCCGCGCGCGGACCGCCTTCAGTGAGTGGCGACCATGCCGGGAGTGATAGGGCACTGGCGTTTCGAAGCGGTTAATTTGAACGAAAACTGACGTACGGGAAGTATCGCTCCGGCCGCGGCACCAAAGTCGCATGGCCGAGGCGCCGGGGCTGTGGCATTCTATGTTGYGCCGCAACAAGGGCGGCGCATCGAAATTGCATCGGCAGCMGGACCAATGAACGCAGTCTCCTATCAGGTTCATGCTTTCGAAGACCTCGCGATCGGCCAAAGCGAAAGCCTGATGCGCACGGTGATGGAGCGGGATGTCTCGCTCTTCGCCGATCTCTCGGGGGACGCCAATCCGATCCATCTTTGCGAGCGCTACGCGGCGGGCACGAAGTTCGGCCAGCGCATCGCGCACGGGATGCTGACCGCGAGCCTCGTGTCCGCGCTGCTCGGCACGAAATTGCCAGGGCCGGGCGCCGTCTACCTGTCGCAGACGCTCACCTTCCTCGCTCCAGTCAAGATCGGAGATGTCGTCACGGCGCGGGTCKAAGTGGTCGAACTCGTTGCCGAGCGTCGGCGCGCGCGCCTGTTCTGCGACTGTGTCGTCGACGGCAAGGCCGTGCTCGAGGGAGAGGCCTGGGTCGCCTTGCCGCCGGCAAAGCCAAAGGGCTGAAGCAGGGGGCTTGCGTCCGGTGTCCTTGACGCTGCTGGCCTGAACCGCCATTGACTGCCGCGCGCGGGCGTGCCCCGCCGAGGCGGAACCCTTCGTGCCATGACCCGTCCTGCCGCCGCGCCTTCTTCAGGCCGGCCTCATGTTTTCGTCCTCGATGGCGACAGCCCGGTTCCGGACAGCTTGCGCGGAGCGGTGCTGGCGCTGGGCAATTTCGACGGTGTCCATCGCGGCCATGCCGAACTCGCTCATGTCGCGGTCGCCATGGCGGCCAAGCAGGGCCGCGAGGCTGCCGCTTTCACCTTCGAGCCGCATCCCCGATCGGTCTTCAGCCCCGAGCAGCCGGTCTTTCGGCTGACGCCGCCCGACGTCAAGGGGGAGCTGCTCGCCCAGGCCGGGCTGAAGCAAAGCTTCGTGTTGCCCTTCGATCGCGCCATTGCGGCCGTGAGCGCCGAGAGTTTCGTCGATGACCTGCTGCTCGAGCGGCTCGGCGTCGGGGGGCTCGTCTGCGGCTACGACTTCCATTTCGGCAAGGGCCGCGCCGGCTCGCCCGAGATGCTGCAGGCGAGGGCGGGCGCGCGCGGTGTCCCGGTCACGGTGGTCCCGCCCTATTCCTGGGCGGGGGAGCCGGTCTCCTCGACCTTGATCCGCACCGCGCTGGAAGCCGGAGATGTCGGCCGCGCAGCGGAGTTCCTTGGGCGGCCCTGGTTCGTGCGCGGCGAGATCGCCCATGGCGACAAGCGTGGGCGCGACCTCGGTTACCCCACCGCCAACATGCATCTCGCCCGTGATTGCCGCCTGAAATTCGGCATCTATGCCGTCAGGATGAAGGTCGACGGCATCTGGCGCGACGGCGTGGCGAGCTTCGGCAGTCGCCCGACCTTCGATGACGGTGCGCCGCGGCTCGAGACCTTCCTCTTCGATTTCGCAGGCGATCTCTATGGCAAGATCGTCGATGTCGCACTGATCGCCTGGCTGCGGGGCGAGGAAAAATTCGACTCGCTCGAAGCCCTCATCATGCAGATGGACAAGGACAGTGCCCGGGCCCGCGCCATTCTGGCGCAAACACCGCCCTTCCTTCCTTAACCTGCCCCTGTTAGAAGCCGTTCATGCTCGCTCATTGCGCCCAGATCATAGAATTGCTCCGGCGAATTACGGGCCCGGCTGACGCTGCCCTGCGCTGATCGCAGGCGTCCGCGCAAGCCGGGATGACCGCCGCTTTCCCTTGTCCTTAAGGACCGGTGACGCGCCAGCCATGCATGGCCCGCCAGTCCAGCTGCCCGAGCCGGATCATGAACGACCAATCCAATTCCGCCCCATCGAAAAGCGTTGATTATTCGCAGACGCTGTTCCTGCCTCAGACCGAATTCCCGATGCGCGCCGGCTTGCCGCAACGCGAGCCGGAACTGCTCGCCCGCTGGCAGACGATCGAGCTCTATCGCAAGCTGCGCGAGAGCGCGAAGGGCCGCGACCGGTTCATCCTGCATGATGGCCCGCCCTATGCGAACGGCCATCTCCATATCGGCCATGCGCTCAACAAGGTGCTGAAGGACCTCGTCGTCCGCTCGCAGCAGATGCTCGGCCATGATGCCAACTATGTCCCGGGCTGGGATTGTCACGGCCTGCCGATCGAGTGGAAGATCGAGGAGCAATACCGGGCCAAGGGCCTGAACAAGGACGATGTKCCGGTCGTTGAATTCCGCAAGGAATGCCGTGCCTTTGCCGAGCACTGGGTCAACGTTCAGCGCGAGGAGTTCAAACGCCTCGGTGTCGAGGGCGACTGGGCCGATCCCTACCTGACCATGGCGTTCCCGGCCGAGGCGCAGATCGCCCGCGAGATCATGAAGTTCGCCGAAACGGGCCAGCTCTATCGCGGCTCCAAGCCGGTGATGTGGTCGGTGGTCGAGAAGACCGCGCTGGCCGAGGCGGAGGTCGAGTACGAGGAGCATACGAGCGATACGGTGTTCGTGGCCTTTCCCGTCGCGTCGGGAGCGGATGCTCTGGCCGGCGCCTCGGTCGTGATCTGGACGACGACCCCCTGGACGATCCCAGGCAACAGGGCGATCTCCTTCCACCACAAGATCGCCTATGGGCTCTATCGGGTGACCGCGGCGGCCGAGGGCAACTGGGCGAAGGTCGGCGCGACCTATGTGCTGGCGAAGGCTCTCGCCGAGAGCGTGTTCAAGGCGGCCAAGGTCGACGCCTTCGAACTGGTGCGCGATGTCGATGCCGCCGAGCTGAATGGCCTGACCGCCGCCCATCCGCTGCGCGGCCACGGCTACGATTTCGATGTGCCGTTGCTCGACGGTGACCATGTCACCGACGATGCCGGTACGGGCTTCGTCCACACCGCTCCCGGCCATGGTCGCGAGGATTTCGATATCTGGATGGCGAGTGGCCGCAAGCTCGCCGAGCGCGGAATCGATACGCATATCCCCTACACCGTGGATGCCGATGGTCGCTTCACCAAGGATGCGCCGGGCTTCGAGGGCCGGCAGGTCATCACCGACAAGGGCGAGAAGGGCGACGCCAACGACGCCGTGATCAAGGCGCTGGCGGCGAGCGGCACCATCATCGCGCGCGGCCGGTTGAAGCATCAGTACCCGCATAGCTGGCGCTCGAAGAAGCCGGTCATCTTCCGCAACACGCCGCAATGGTTCATCGCCATGGACAAGCCGCTCGGCGAAGCGCTGGGTGGCCCCGATGTCCCGTCCACGCCGGGTGGCAATGTCGATACGTTGCGCAACCGCGCTCTGAGGGCGATCAAGGAAACCGAATGGGTTCCCGCGGCTGGCGAGAACCGCATCACCGGCATGATCGCCAACCGCCCTGACTGGGTTGTCTCGCGCCAGCGCGCCTGGGGCGTGMCGATCACCGTCTTCGTCGAGAAGGACAGCGGCACGATCCTCGTCGATCCGAGGGTCAACGCTGCCATCGCCGATGCCTTCGAGAGCGAGGGGGCCGATGCCTGGTTCACCGATGTCGACGGCGCGCGCTTCCTGAAGCCCTTCGGCTACGAGCCGCAGATGTATGAGCGCGTCACCGACGTGCTCGATGTCTGGTTTGATTCAGGCTCGACCCACGCCTTCACGCTGGAGAAGCGGCCGGACCTGCGGGCTCGCCGGCGCGGCGAGGGCGGCAATGACCGGGTGATGTATCTGGAAGGGTCTGACCAGCACCGCGGCTGGTTCCATTCTAGCCTGCTCGAAAGCTGCGGCACGCGCGGCCGGGCGCCCTATGACATCGTGCTGACCCACGGCTTCTGTCTCGACGAGAAGGGCGAGAAGATGTCGAAGTCGAAGGGCAATGTCACGGCGCCGCAGGACGTCATCAAGGAATCCGGCGCCGACATCCTGCGCCTCTGGGTCGCGGCGGCGGACTATTCCGACGATCTGCGCATCGGCAAGGAAATCCTCAAGACCTTCGTCGAGACCTACCGCAAGCTGCGCAACACCATGCGCTGGATGCTCGGCACGCTCGCGCATTTCAGCGAGGACATCCGCGTCGCCTCGCCTGCGTCGATGCCCGAGCTCGAGCGTTTGATGCTGCACCGCCTTGCGGAGCTCGGGCCGCAGGTCGAGGAGGCCTATCGGACCTATGATTACAAGCGGGTCGTGACGCTGCTCTCGCAGTTCATGAACACGGAGCTGTCCGCCTTCTATTTCGACGTCCGCAAGGACGCGCTCTATTGCGACCCGCTCTCGAGCCATGTCCGCAAGAGTGCGCTGACAGTGGTCGACCATCTCCTGCGCTGTCTCGCAACCTGGCTGGCGCCGATCCTGGTCTTCACCACCGAGGAAGCCTGGCTCGAGCGTTATCCGGAGCAGAAGGCGCTGGGTGGCTCCGTGCATCTCGAAGCCTTTGCCGAGGCTCCGCAGAGCTGGCTCGATCCGGAGCTGGCCGAGCGCTGGAGCAAGATCCGCCGCGTTCGGCGTGTCGTCACCGGCGCACTCGAACTGGAACGTGCGGCCAAGCGCATCGGCTCGTCGCTCGAAGCCGCGCCGGAGGTTCACATCGCCGATCCCGACCTGCTGGCGGCGCTGTCGGGGGTCGATCTCGCCGAGATCTGCATCACGTCGGGTGTCAAGATTGTTGCGGGCGAGGGGCCCGAGGATGGCTTCCGGCTTCCGGAGGTGCCCGGCGTCGCGGTCGTCCCGGTCCGGGCCAGCGGCGTGAAATGCGCCCGTTCCTGGAAGTATTTCGATTCKGCGACCGCCGAGCGCGACCATCCCGATGTCACTCCGCGCGACGCCAGGGCCTTGCGGGAGCTCGGCAAGGCGGCCGGGCGATGACGTCGCTGCGCCGCTTCGGGATCTGGATCGTCGCGCTGGTCTTCGTGCTGGACCAGGCGTTGAAGCTCTGGCTGGTCTTCGGTTTGCATCTCGGTGAAACCGGTCCCTATGACCTAACGTCCTTCATGACCATCGTGCTGGCCTGGAACCGCGGCATTTCCTATGGGCTGTTCCAGCAGGAGGGGAATCTCGGGCCCTGGCTGCTGGTGCTGCTTTCCGTCGTCGCGGCGATCTGGCTTAGCCGCTGGATGTGGCGGGCAACGGACCGGCTGACGGTCGCAAGTCTCGCACTCATCGTCGGCGGCGCGCTTGGTAACGGCGTCGACCGGGCTGTGTACGGTGCCGTCGTCGACTTCGTTCACCTGCATTATGGCAGCTTCAGTTGGTACATCTTCAACATTGCCGATGCGGCTATCGTTGTCGGTGTGCTCGGTCTCCTGTATGAGTCCTTCCGCCCTGACGCCTCAAAGTCTGCACAGGCTTGAGGCGCGTCGCCATGCTTTTGCCCTTCCCTTGGTGCAACACGGCGAAACACGGACAGGAACGCAGGTTCCTTCACGGAGGTTTTGAGATGGCCAATCGCGCTCGCGCAATCCGCATCCTGCTCGCTGGGAGCATGATCGCGGCCGCGCTTCCCGCCTCGGCTCAGGAAGGCATGTTTTTCCAGAACGCCATGCGGACCTTTGGACTGATGCCGGGGGAGGGGCCCGATATCGAGTATCGCCAGCGCCCGCCGCTGGTGGTGCCGCCGTCTTCCGCCTTGCCGCGTCCGCAAGATCCGGCCTCGCAGCGTACGGCTGCATGGCCGAATGATCCCGATGTYGCAGCCCGCCGTGCGGACGCCAAGGACGCCCTGATTCCGGCGACCGAGCGCGAGAAATACAAGCTGAACCAGACCCCGCTGCTCAGCCAGCAGGAACTGCGTCGCGGTCGCGTGACCGGCGGACAGGTTCAGGCACCACCGGAAACCCAGAGCAAGACCTTCGAGGAGAATATTGGCCCGATCCGTGCCGGTCGTGAATTGGCGGCGCGCCAGGCTGCCACCGACACCTCGAACCTGGTTCATGGCCAGGAGCCGCAGCGCCGCTTGCTGAGCGATCCGCCGACCGGCTACCGCAAGCCGGCTGGTACGGCGCCGCTCGGACCCGGTCGGGGCGGGCCGCGTGAAGACACCAACAGCACGGGCCAGAAGGAATTCGTGCAGGGTCTGCCGTCGCCGAGCACGCCCTGACCCTTCGCTGAAAAACCGTGATGGCGAGCGCCGCGCGCTGGCGCGGCGCGTAATCGCGCCTATATCGAAGGTCACTCCTGCCGCGAAGGTGCCACCCTGAAATGACGGTTCATACTCCGACTGCACGCTTGTCGGTTCCAGTCGAAGCCTTCAGGCTCGCCAACGGGCTTGACGTCGTGGTCGTCCCGGACAGGCGCGCGCCGGTCGTCACTCATATGGTCTGGTACCGCAACGGCTCGGCCGATGATCCGGCCGGCAAGTCCGGCATCGCGCATTTTCTCGAGCACCTGATGTTCAAGGGCACGGCGCGCTGGCCGGCCGGCGAGTTCTCCAAGATCGTCGCGGGCTATGGCGGCCAGGAGAACGCCTTCACCTCCTTCGATTACACCGCCTATTTCCAGCGCGTGCCGAAGGAACATCTGCGCGCCATGATGGACTACGAGGCGGACCGGATGACCGGGCTCGCCTTCGATGAGAGCGTGGTCGCGCCCGAGCGCGATGTCGTGCTCGAAGAGCGACGCATGCGCGTCGATGCCGACCCGGCTGCACAGCTGGGGGAGGAGTTCTCTTCCGCGCTCTTCGTGCATCATCCCTATGGCACGCCGATCATCGGCTGGGAGCACGAGATCGAGGGCCTGACGCGCGACGACGCCTTCACCTACTATCAGCGCTTCTACACGCCGGAGAACGCGATCCTGGTCGTCGCCGGCGACACCGATCTCGACGAGGTGCGCACGCTTGCCGAGGCGACCTATGGCCAGATCGCGCCGCGTGGACAGGCCCCGGTGCGCAAGCGCCCGGCCGAGCCCGCTCCGCGCGCAGCGCGCCGGGTCTCGCTCAGCGACCCGCGTGTGCGCCAGCCGTCCCTGCGGCGGGGCTGGCTCACGCCGACCTATCTCAGCGGCGATCGCAGCGAGGCATTCGCGCTCGAACTGGTGGCCGATATCCTCGGCGGCGGCACCACGTCGCGGCTTTATCGCCAGCTTTGCGTCGAGCAGGAGCTCGCGGCCGGTGCCAGCGCCTATTTCATGGGCTCGATGGTCGATCGCGCTGCCTTTCAGATGTCGACCAGCCCACGCCCGGGCATCGACATGGCTGCGCTCGAAGCTGGCCTGGATGCGGCGCTCGCGACCTTCCTTGCCGATGGGCCGAGCGAGATCGAGTTGAGCCGCGCCCGCACGCGGCTGGTGGCGGAGACCATCTTCGCCCGGGACAGCCAATCTTCGCTCGCTCGTATCTTCGGTGCCTCGCTGGCCGTCGGCGAAACCGTCGAGGACGTCCTGGCCTGGCCGGAACGGATCGAAGCCGTGACGCGCGAGGCCGTCATCGAGGCCGCGCGCCGCTATCTGCGGCCCGACCGTTCGGTCACCGGGCTGCTCTTGCCGGCAGCTTGAGTCCGCGCCCCCTTTCTCATGCGGGTGGGATGACATCGTCCCACCGTCAGGAAGCGACATGAACGCGCCCATCCCCACCCCGGGTTCCACGCTTGCCGGCCCCTCGGTGGCGGTCCAGCAGGTCCGCTCGACCTCCGGTATCGAGGCCTGGCTGGTCGAGGAGCACAGCCTGCCGTTGATCGCGATCGATTTCGCCTTCGACGGTGGTGCGACACGCGATCCCGACAATGCCGCCGGCAGCGCCTACCTCGTCTCGGGTCTGCTCGATGAGGGGGCCGGCGATCTCGACGCGGAAGCGTTCCACGGCCGGCTTGCCGACCACGCCATCAGCCTCGGCTTCGATGCCCGTCGCGACGATTTCCACGGCCATTTGCAGACCCTGTCGCGCCATCGCGACGAGGCGTTCTCGCTGCTGGCTTTGGCGCTGAACGCGCCGCGCTTCGATGCTGATGCCGTGGAGCGCGTGAAGTCGCAGGTCGTCGCTGGCCTGCAGCGTCAGGCGCAGAATCCGGAGACGCTCTGCCGCAATGCACTCTATGCGGCGGCCTATCCCGGTCACGCCTATGGCCGTCCGGA
The DNA here is from genome assembly GCF_056396265.1 of Allobosea sp. 05T422_2. NCBI lineage: Bacteria > Pseudomonadati > Pseudomonadota > Alphaproteobacteria > Hyphomicrobiales > Alloboseaceae > Allobosea > Allobosea sp. 05T422_2. Next base: position 36,511 of record NZ_JBFTLD010000014.1, read on the forward strand.
GAAGGGCGATATCGACAGCGTCTCGCGCACGGAGCCCGCCGGATTGAAGGCGCTCTCGCGCGAGTTGCTGACCCGCGCCGGCCTCAAGATCGTCGTGGTCGGTGACATCACGGCGGAAGAACTGGCGCAGCGGCTCGATCAGCTCTTTGCCGCGCTCCCGATCGGCACGGCTCGACCGGTCCCGACCGACCCCGTTCCCGTGCAGGGGCTTGGCGAGACGCATGTCATCGATCTCGATGTGCCGCAGACCGTGCTGCGCTTCGTCGGCCCGGGCCTGATGCGCCGCGATCCGGATTTCATCACCGCCAGCGTGTTGAACCATATCCTGGGTGGCTCCGCTTTCACCTCGCGCCTGTTCCTTGAAGTGCGCGAGAAGCGCGGCCTTGCCTATGGCGTGTCGTCGAGCCTGCTGCCGCTGCGCGAGAGCGCGATGCTGGTCGGCGGCACTGCGACGCGCAACGATCGCGCGGCCGAATCGCTTGCCGTCATTCGCGAGGAGATGATGAAGCTTGCCTCCGAGGGGCCGACCGAGCACGAGGTCGAAGAGGCCAAGCGCTACATCATCGGCTCGTATCCCCTGCGCTTCGATACCTCGCCGAAGATCGCTGCCGAGCTGCTGGGCCTGGCGGTGAACGGCTTCGGCCCGGAATTCCTCGCCGAGCGCAACCAGCTCTTCGCCGCCGTGACGCTCGCCGACATCAAGCGCGTTGCGCAACGGCTCTTCGGCGACCCGCGCCTGCTGGTGCAGGCCGTCGGCCGGCCGGTCGGCCTCGTTTGACGGCGCGCCGCCCACCCGCTTTTCCACCGACCCCATACGGATACCAGGCCATGCTGCAGCAAAGCTTCGACCTCGCGCTCGAATCCGGTGTCGGCGCCGGTGGCATCCCCGATGCTGCCTTCGAGAAGGCATTGGCCGCTCTCGCGCCCGCGCTGGCGCGGCTGAAGGGCGAGGCGGACGCGAAGTCGCTGCCCCTGCTGGGATTGCCGGCCGATACGGCCGATCTGGCACCGGTCCATGCTGCCGCAAAACGCCTGCGCKAAGGCGCGACCGATATCCTGATCCTCGGCACGGGCGGCTCCAGCCTCGGTGGCCAGACGCTGGCCCAGCTCGCCGGCTCCGGCATTGCCGGCCTGTCGAGCTTCGCGCCYACGCCGCGCGTGCATTTCATCGACAATCTCGATCCTGAGACATTTGCCTCCCTGCTCACGAAACTGCCGCTCAAGTCGACCAGGTTCGTGGCCATCTCCAAATCAGGCGGCACCGGAGAAACCCTGCTGCAGAGCATCGCGGCGATCACCGCGCTGCGCGCCGCCGGTATCCCCGATGGTGAGATTGGCCGGCACTTCCAGGGGCTCTCCGAGCCGGCCAAGCCCGGCAAGCTGCACCCGCTGCGTGCCCTGCTGGAGCCGTTCGGTACGCCCTTCCTCGACCATCATACCGGCGTGGGTGGGCGCTACTCGGTCCTGACCAATTGCGGTCTGCTGCCGGCCGCGATCCTCGGCCTCGATATCGAAGCCCTGCGCAACGGTGCGGCAAAGGCACTTGCTCCCCTGCTGGCGGGCAAGGGCGTCCGCGAGGTCCCGGCTGCGCTGGGTGCGGCCCTGCACCTCGCCGCCATGCGCTCTGGCAAGGGCATCGCAGTGCTGATGCCCTATGCCGACAAGCTCGCCCTGTTGACGCGCTGGTGGGTCCAGCTCTGGGCCGAGAGCCTCGGCAAGGACGGACAGGGCACCCAGCCGGTCGCGGCGCTCGGGCCCGTCGACCAGCATTCGCAGCAGCAACTCTATCTCGCCGGGCCGAAGGACAAGTTCTTCACCGTTCTGACCCTCAGCACCAAGGGCAGGGGCCCGGGGATCGATGCTGCTCTGGCGAAGAAGATCGGCGAGGACGGTTTCGCCGGCAAGACGATCGGCGATCTCGTCGCGGCGCAGGGCGTCGCCATGATCGATACCTTCGCCAAGAACGGCCGCGCGGTGCGCCGCCTCCATGTCGATCATGTCGACGAGACGGTGCATGGCGAGATCCTGATGCACTTCATGCTGGAAACGATCCTGACGGGCTACGCCATGGGCGTCGATCCGTTCGATCAGCCGGCGGTCGAAGAGGCGAAACTCCTCGCCAAGCGCTATCTTGCCGAAGGGCGCGGCTGACGATTCGGGTTTCCGCGCTCGCTCCCTTTTTGCCGGGCTCAGCATGACCGTTCGCCGTCTCGATCCCATCCTGGTCGATCGCATCGCCGCCGGCGAGGTGATCGAACGGCCGGCTGCTGCCGTGAAGGAGTTGGTCGAGAACGCCATCGATGCCGGTGCGCGCGCGATCRCCGTGACCATTGCGGCCGGCGGCCGCGAGCTGATCCGCGTCGTCGATGACGGCTCCGGCATGTCGCCCGAGGATCTGGCGCTGTCGGTCGAGCGCCACGCCACCTCGAAGCTGCCGGATGGCGATCTCTTCGCGATCCAGTCTCTCGGTTTCCGCGGCGAGGCGCTGCCGTCGATCGGCTCGGTGGCGCGGCTTGCGATCACCACGCGCCAACGCGAGGCTTCGCAGGGCCACGGCCTCGTCGTCGAGGCCGGTGAGAAGGGCGTGGTTCGTCCGGCCGCTGCTGCGCCCGGCACGCGCATCGAGGTCAGCGATCTGTTCATCTTCACCCCGGCCCGCCTCAAGTTCCTGAAGAGCGATCGGGCGGAGGCGCAGGCCGTCTCCGAGATGTTGCGGCGACATGCCATCGCCCATCCGACCATCCGCTTCTCCCTCGAAGGTGACCATGTCACCGGCTTCGACTGGCCAGCCGAGGCGATCGGCGAGGAAGGGCTGCTGCGCCGGTTGTCGCGGGCGCTCGGCCGTGATTTTCCCGAGAATGCGCTGCGGCTCGACGTGGCGCGCGAGGGCATTCGGGTCATCGGTTTCGCCGGGCTGCCCACCTTCCATCGAGGGACCTCGGCCGGCGTGCATCTGGCGGTCAATGGCCGGCCGGTGCGGGACAAGCTGCTGCTGTCGGCGGTGCGCGGCGCCTATGCCGATGTGGTGCCCTCCGACCGGCACCCGATGCTGTTTCTCGATGTGATCTGCGATCCGCGCTTCGTCGACGTCAACGTCCATCCGGCCAAGAGCGAAGTCCGCTTCCGCGATCCGGCCCTGGTCCGCGGCCTCGTGGTATCCGGCCTGAAGGCCGCCTTGGCCGAGGCCGGGCACCGCGCCACGACGACAGGTGGCGCCCGGACGCTGGAAGCCTTCCGCGCGGTCTTCTCTGGGGCCGGGCAGCAGCCGTCAGTGCAGCGTCCAATGCTGCCGTCCGCACCTGCCTGGGCGTCGCCATCGGCCGGGTTCGGCGAGGCGCGGCAGGCCGATTTCACGGGTTTCGTGACGCCATCGGCCGATGCGCGAGCCCATGTCGCCGAGCCGGCGCAGGATGCCCTCGACCGCCCGCTTGGCGCCGCGCGGGCGCAGGTCCATGAAACCTATATCCTCGCCCAGACACGTGACGGCATGGTCATCGTCGACCAGCACGCGGCGCATGAGCGGTTGGTCTATGAACGGCTGAAGGCCGAGAGGGCCAGGACGGGTATTGCCCGCCAGGCTCTGCTGCTGCCGGAAGTGGTCGAGCTCGATCCGGTCGACGCCGACCGCCTGATCGCTGTCGCCGGTGACCTTGCTTCGCTCGGCCTGACCATCGAATCCTTTGGATCCGGTGCCGTGCTGGTGCGCGAGGCGCCGAGCGCGTTGGCTGGCGGCAATCTGCAGAAGCTAGTTCGCGACGTCGCCGATACGCTCGCCGAGCATGGCGATTCAGGGTCGCTCGAACGGCGCCTCGACCATGTGCTGGCGACGATGGCCTGCCACAACTCGGTGCGTGCCGGCCGGCGCCTGCGGCCCGAGGAGATGGATGCGCTCCTGCGCGAGATGGAAGTCACGCCCAATTCCGGCCAGTGCAACCATGGCCGCCCGACCTATGTCGAGCTCAAGCTGAACGATATCGAGAAGCTGTTCGGGCGGCGGTGAAGCCCTCAGGGCGCCCGCAGGATCCAGACCTGGGTTTCACCATAGTCGCGTCGCTCCAGCTCCTCGAAGTCGCCGGGCAGGGCGATCTCGACCCCCGCCGCTTCCTCAAGCACGATCAGCGCACCAGCGGCCAGCCAGCCGCCATCGCGTGCCGAGATGAGCGCCTTCTCGCCAAGATTCTTGCGATAGGGCGGATCGCAAAAGACGAGCTGGAAAGGCGCCATCGGCCCGATCGGGCCGAGCTTGGTCGCATCGCGGCGGAAGATACGGCTCAGGCCGGCGAGCCCGAGCGTCATCTGGTTCTCGCGGATCAGGCCGCGTGCCTCGGTGCCGTCATCGACCAGCAGTGCAAAGCCGGCACCGCGCGAGAGCGCTTCGAACGCCATCGCGCCGGTTCCGGCGAAGAGATCGAGCACGCGCGCGCCCTCGACCACGTCGTCATAGGCATGGGCGAGCACGTTGAAGAGCGATTCGCGCAACCGGTCGGAGGTCGGGCGGATCGTGCCGATACCCGGCTTGGGGCCGGCCAGGGGCCGGCCGCCGAAGCGGCCGCCGACGATTCTCATCAGGCGCTACTCTCAGTCACGCTTGCCGCGGCCGCCGCCACCGGGACGCGGTCCCTTGCCGCCGGGCTTGCCGCCAAAGGGACGTCCGCCGCCGGGCTTGCCGCCAGCGCCGCGCCCGTGCGGGCGGTCGCCGGACGGTCTGCCGCCGCTTGGCCTGTCGCCGAAGCTGCGACCGCGCGGACGGTCATCGCCCTGACGCTCGGCAAAAGGTCGGGCGGGTCGCTCGCGTCCCTCACGAGGGGCGCGCTCAGGGCGTTCGCCGCGTGGCGCGCGCTCCTGCCATGGACGCTCGTCGCTGCGATCCTGTCCGCCGGCCCCCTCATCGCGTGGACGGCGCTGAGGCCGGTCACCAAGGCCGCGAGGTGACGCGCCGCGCTCCTGCGGGCGCGCTCCGCGGGCTCCCGGCCCGGTACGCTCGGCACGAGCCGGGCGGGCGGGCGCTTCTTCTCGTGCCGGCGCGCTGACGCGCTCGACCAGCACGCGGCGTCCCTTCGGATCGGCAATCGCCTTGTCGCGTTTGCGTTCGATCTGGCCGGTCGCCTCGCGGGCCTGCCGCGCCTCCTTCGGATCGGCGCCACGCCTTGGGGCCGAGCGGCGCTCACGTTGCGGCTCGGCCTCCTCATCGCGCCAGACGGTGCGCTTCCAAGGCTTCTCGCTGCGGGTGTCCTGCGAAACCGGACGTCCACTGCCGCGCGCCCCACGCTCCTCGCCACCCTCGCGGCGGCGCGGGCGATCCTCGCCCGCAGGCGCGCGCTTGGGCGCCGCCGGCAGCTCATCGCGGCGCGGTGCCTCGAAATCGACGCCGGCCTTGGCCATTAGCTCTTCGCCGAGCTGGTCCTTGATCACGCGGGAGCGGATCTCGTCGATCTCACCCTCCGGCAGATCGCCGAGCTGGAACGGCCCGAAGGAGACCCGGATCAGCCGGTTCACGGCAAGGCCGAGATGCTCGAGGACGGTCTTGACCTCGCGGTTCTTGCCCTCTCTCAGGTCGACCACGAGCCAGGTGTTCGAGCCCTGCTCGCGTTCGAAACGTGCCAGGACGGGCCCGTAGCTGATGCCGTCGATGGTGACGCCATCGCGCAGTGTGTCGAGCTTGTCCTGCGTGATGCTGCCGAAGGCGCGCACACGATAGCGCCGGAGCCAGCCGGTTTCCGGCAGCTCGAGCACGCGTGCCAGTCCGCCGTCATTGGTCAGCAGCAGCAACCCCTCGGTGTTGATGTCGAGGCGGCCGATCGAGAGAACGCGCGGCAGGTCCTCGGGCAGGGCCTCGAATACGGTCGGGCGGCCTTCGGGATCATGGTTCGTCGTCACCAGCCCGCGCGGCTTGTGATAGAGCCAGAGCCGAGTGCGCTCGCGCGCCGGCAATGGCTCGCCATCGACGAGGATCACGTCGCTCGGTCCGACATCGAGTGCCGGGCTTTCGATCACCTTGCCGTTCACGCTGACGCGGCCTTCGGCGATCATCGCCTCGCAATCGCGGCGCGAGGCGACGCCGGCGCGCGCCATCACCTTGGCGATGCGCTCCGGCTCGATCGAGGGCAGGAGGACTGCGCCCGGTGCCTGGGGCTCGGCATCCTCGCGGCGCGGACGATGAACCCGGTCGTCGCCGCGCGGACGGTCGTGCCGCTCGGCGCGTGGCCTGTCGAAGCGCGGTGCGCCAGCATCCCGGTCGCCGAAGCTCCTGCCGCGGGGGGCCGCACCTTCGCGGGGCGGACGGCTCGTGCTGCGCTCGCCCTCGGAGCGGGCTCGGAACGGCCTTTCACCACCCTCGCGCGGTGGGCGCGGGGCGTCGTCGCGTCGGCCAGCCGGCTTGTCGAAGCGCCGGGCGGGGCGTTCGCCGCCTTCGGATGTCCTGTGGGAAGGGCGATCATCTCCCGAGCGACCACGAAACGGGGCGCGTTCGCCTTCGGTCCTGCTGCGGAACGGTCTTTCGCCGCCCTCGCGCGGCGGGCGCGGGGCGTCGTCGCGTCGGCCGGCCGGCTTGTCGAAGCGCCGGGCGGGGCGTTCGCCGCCTTCGGATGTCCTGTGCGAAGGGCGATCATCTCCCGAACGCGCACGAAACGGAGCGCGTTCGCCCTCGGTCCTGCTGCGGAACGGCCGTTCGCCGCCCTCGCGCGGCGGGCGCGGTGCGCCGTCACGCTGGCCTGCGGGCCTGTCGAAGCGACGGGCGGGGCGTTCGCCCTCGCTCCCGGCATCGCGGCGCGGCCTGTCATCGCCCGAACGGCCACGGAATGGCGGGCGATCTCCGCCCGAAGGTGGGCGGCCGCGTGACGGGCCACGGCCTTTGCCGTCGCCTCCGCCAAACCCGCCGCCTTTGCCGCCAGCTCCACCGCCCTTGCGTGGACCACGGCTTTTCTGGTTGTTGTCGTCGCTCATCATCGCTCCTGCACAGCCGGCGCTTGTAGCAGAGCGTATCATGCCTCGCGAGCGCCAAAGCAGAGGTTTCATGCTGCAATCGAAGCGTGCCGAGCTGGAGGGGATGGATCTCGCCCTCGCGGAGGCCCGGGCGGCAGGTGCCAGGGGCGAGGTGCCGGTCGGAGCCGTGGTCGTCAGGGACGGAACCATCCTGGCCAGTGCCGGCAACCGCACGCTCGAGCTGAAGGATCCGACCGCACACGCCGAGATGCTGGCCTTGCGGCGCGCCTGCGAAGAAATCGGCAGCGAACGGCTGATCGGCTGCGATCTCTACGTCACGCTCGAACCCTGCCCGATGTGCGCTGCCGCGATTTCCTTCGCCCGGATCAGGCGGCTCTATTTCGGCGCCTCCGATCCCAAGGGAGGCGCGGTCGAGAACGGTGTCAGGCTTTATGCCAGCCCGACATGCCACCATGCGCCGGATGTCTATGGCGGCATCGCTGAAAGCGAGGCGGCGGATCTGTTGCGCGGGTTCTTCAAGGCGCGGCGTTAGGGGGGATTATGCGCTCGTCCCGCCCTGGGGATTGCGGATGCATCCAGCGTCGCTACGGTTCCGCTCCCGACAAATGAACATCGCGAGGCGCAATGTCCTTTCAGGCCTATCTCGACACCATCAAGCAGAAAACCGGCAAGGGGCCTGAGGAGCTGCAGGCGCTTGCCGACGCGAAGGGCCTCTCGGAAGCGGGCAGGCTCAGGCCGGGCGTCAAGGCAGGGCAGGTCGTGGATTGGCTGAAATCGGATTTCGATCTCGGCCATGKCCACGCCATGGCGATCTATGCCCTGCTCACGGGCAAGAAGAAGCCGGGTGATTGAGCTAACGCGCTGCTTCCGCAATCAGCCAGTCGCGAACCGCGTGCACAAGCGCCTCCTTGGAGCGGCTCGGCAGGGTCACCACGGAATACGTCAGTCCCTGTAGCGTTGGGCCGAATGGCTGGATGAGCCGGCCTGCATCGAGTTCCTCCCTCACGAGCGCCAGGCTGAGCAGCGCCGCTCCCTGGCCGGCGACTGYAGCCTGGATCGCCTGGCTTTCATCGGTGAAGCGCAAGGCCGATTTCGCATCGGGCCGCATATCTGTCCGCTCGAACCAGATCGGCCAGGTCGGATGATCGGGATCTGCGCTGCGCCATTCGAAATGGATGAGCGGCACCTTCGCGAGATCGGCGGGCTGGTGGACGTCCAGCACCGGATTGACCACCGGGGCGAACCGGTCTGCGATGAGTTGGCGCGCGTCGAGATTGGGATAGCTGCCATGGCCATATCGGATCGCCAGGTCGACCTGGCCCGAGTGCAGATCGACAACATCGTCTGATGCGTGCAGCCGCAGATCGACGCCGGGGTGGGCTTTCTGGAAGCCGGCGACGCGCGGCACCAGCCATTTCGCAGAGAAGGCTACGGTCGCCGAGATCGTGATGACCGGCCGTTTCCGCTCTGACCGAATGCGCTCGATCGCTGCGGCGAAGGCGTCGAAGCCATCGCGCAGCACGAGATAGAGCGCCCGGCCTTGTTCGGTCAGACTGACACGCCGCGTCTGGCGGTCGAACAGGCGCACATCGAGGTGCTCCTCGAGCGTCCGGATCTGGTGGCTGACCGCAGTGGCCGTGACCAGCAGCTCGGAGGCGGCTCGTTTGAAGCTGCCATGACGCGCCGCAGCTTCGAATGCCCGCAGCGAGGATAAGGGCGGCAGGCGTCGCATCACGGAGGTCCAATGATTGAGCTCACAACTTGCCTGATTATGAGTGAGTTTGATTCAGTTATCGAGTGAGGATTTCGCGTTTGTTGTCCTGGGCGTGAACGCACACATTCATCTCATCGCCGGACGGGCACACCGATTGGATGAATGAAATTCATCTCGCGACGCGGCCAGTCCATTCACAGATGAGATGAAAAGATGTTCGAGCAAGTTGTCACGCGGCCCGACCCCTACGAGCCGTATCTGTTGTCGCAGGCCATCAAGGTCGGCAACCTTCTCTTCGTATCGGGCCAGGCCGGCTATGATGACGAGGGCAAGGTCGTGGAGGGCGGATTCCTAGCCCAGGGCGAGCAGGCCTTCTCCAATTTGCGGCGTGCCCTCGAAGCGGGCGGTGCCAGCCTGAAGGATGTCGTCAAGGTGACGATTTTCGTCACCGACATGCAGGCTCAGTTCAAGGACGTGGTCGAGCTTCGCCGCAGGTTCTGGAGCGCGCCTTATCCCGCCGACACGATCGCTGAGGTCAAGGGCCTCTACGATTCCAGGGTGATGATCGAGATCGAGGCGATTGCGGCAGTGCCAGGGGAGGGCCGGTAAGATGACTGGCAACCCCGCTTCCGGCCTGCCTCGCCAGAGGGCGGAGGAGAGTCTCTTCTCCCCCGTCCGGATCGGCAGGCTCGCTCTATCCAACCGGCTTGTCGTTGCGCCCATGACGCGCGTGAGTGCAACCGTCGATGGCCGTGCCACCGAAGGTATGGCCGCCTATTACCGTTCATTCGCGGAAGGCGGCTTCGGCCTGATCGTGACGGAGGGCATCTACACCGACAAGGCATTCTCGCAKGGCTACCAGTACCAGCCCGGCCTCGCTGATGCCGAACAGGTCGAGGCGTGGCGACAGGTCGTCAGCACGGTTCATGACGCAGGCGGGCGGATTGTTGCGCAGCTGATGCACGCCGGAGCCCTGGCGCAAGGCAACATCCATCGGGACCATAGCATCGGCCCTTCCGCCCTGCGTCCCAAGGGCGAGCAAATGGCGTTCTATCGCGGCAATGGCCCCTACCGCATTCCTCGTGCGATGTCGGAGGTGGATCTCGGTGAAGCGGTGGCAGGCTTTGCCAGCGCGGCCGCGCTCGCAAGGGAGACTGGCTTCGACGGTGTCGAGATCCACGGAGCCAACGGCTACCTCCTCGACCAGTTCCTGACCGAGGGCATCAATCGACGCCAGGATCGCTATGGCGGGAGCATTGCGGGCCGCCTTCAGCTCCTCGTCGAAGTTGCCGAAGCCGTTCGCTCGGCCGTGGGAGCGGATCATGTCGTCGGCATGCGAATCTCGCAGGCCAAGGTGAATGACTTCCTCCACAAATGGGTCGGAGGTGTCCGCGAAGCGGAGATGGTGTTCAGCGCATTGGGCACGCTTCCCCTCGACTACATCCATACGACCGAATTCGAGGGGTGGCGCCCGGCCTTCGGCGATACCGGGCCAAGTCTGGCGGCCTTGGCGCGGATGCATGCCCGGCTTCCGGTTCTGGCGAATGGGTCGCTGCACGATCCGCAACGTGCTGCGGCCATGATCGAGGGCGACGAGGCGGACTTCGTGTCGCTCGGGCGTGGCGCGCTGACCCATGCCGACTGGCCGACGCGTTTCCGCGAGGGGCGGGCGCTGGAGCCGTTCGACAAATGCATCCTGTCGCCGATCGCGGATCTGGCGAACGCCGAACGGCGCCGTTCAGCGCTGCTCGACTTTGCAAGCTGAGGGCGCGCCCAAACGAATTGGCGCCGTACCCCCAAGGTGCTGGCAGGACGTTCAGGCGAGCGTCCTGATCACCAGATAGCATCCCAGCATCARCAGCCCCGCGAAGAAGCTGAGCTTGAAGGTGGCCGCGGAGATGCGCGTGCGGATCGCCTGGCCGACCGACATGCCGGCAAGCGCAGGCAGCAGCGCCAGCAGCGAGGATTGCGCCACGCCGACATCCAGGGCGCCTGCTCCGATCAGGCCGACCGACAAGGCCAGCGTCGAAGTGATGAAGGAGACGCCCAGCGCCTGCACCAGCTCGTCCTTGTCCAGGCCGAGCGCCTGCAGATAGGGCACGGCCGGCAATACGAAGACACCGGTCGCAGCGGTGGCGATGCCCGTCGTGATGCCGATGACGGGGCCGAGCCAACCCTCAGCACTGGAAGGGACGCGCAGCTTCGCCGCCTTCAGCCCGACCAGTGCATAGAGCACCAGCGCACAGCCGAGCCAGAAGGTGGCCGAGCCGCCCTTGCTCTGTTGCAGCAACCCGGCGCCCGCCCAAGTCCCCGCGCAGATGCCGGCAAGCATCGGCCAGAGCCTGATCATGATCGCCTTCAGCCCCGGGCCGGTTGCGACCTGCCAGCTGTTGGTGACGATATTGGGCACGACGAGCAACGCCGCGGCCTGCGCCGGTGCCATCACCACGCCGAGGATGCCGACTGCGATGGTCGGGAGGCCGAGCCCTATGACGCCCTTGACGAAGCCGGCCAGAAGAAAGGTGGCGGCGATGAAGAGGATGAGATCTGCGTTTTCCATGAGGCTGTTTGTGGCAGTGTCGATGCGGACTGTCGCGCCCGAACGCTACGGTGGGGAGCGTACTGTTCCAGGTTGCCTCGGCTGAGCAAGGGAGCAAGATGGCTGCATGAGCACGCATGGCCCCTATCTCGCCGAGATCGCCCATCTGATGGGGGATCCAGCCCGCGCCAACATGCTGCACGCCCTGATGGACGGGCGCGCGCTGACCGCCAAGGAACTCGCCTATATTGCCGGCGTCGCGCCGCAGACGGCGAGCGGCCATCTCGCCCGCCTGATGGCGGGCGGCCTGCTCGCGGTCGCCGTCCAGGGGCGCCACCGCTATTACAGGCTCGCCGGGCCTGAGGTCGCCACGGCGCTCGAAGGGCTGATGGTCCTCGCCGGAAGCCAGTCCTCCAGTCGCCGCTTGCCGTCCCGGGTCGGCGCCGACCTCAGCCGGGCCCGCACCTGCTACGATCATTTCGCCGGGCGCCTCGGCATCGGCCTGCATGATGCGCTGGTCGCGGGCGGGCACCTGACGGTTGCCGATGGCGGCTACGGCCTGGCGACATCGGGGGAAGGCGTTTTCGCGGCGCTCGGCATCGACATCGCTCAGGCGGCCAGGAGCCGGCGCGCGTCGTTGCGGCCATGCCTCGACTGGAGCGAGCGCCGTCCGCATCTGGCGGGAAGCCTGGCCGCAGCCCTCGCATGCCGCTGCTTCGAGACGGGCTGGGTCCTGCGCAAGAAGGACAGTCGTGCCGTAATCCTGACCGATGAGGGGCGTGACGCGTTGATCTCGGTATTGCCGGGTTTTCGCTGCGACGAACCGGAGGCGCTCAGCCCTGCCGGAGTGCCTGAGACAGCCTTCGCTTGACCTCGTCCTTGAGCGGCTCGGAGGCGTCGAGGATGGCTTGCGCCCGGAAGAAGTCGAGCCCGCCATAGCCGTCGATGCCGGCCCTGATCAGGATATCTGGCGGGTGGCGCTCGATCATGCGCTGTACGATGGTGCGCGTCAGGATTTGCGAGACGCCGACCATCGCTTCGAGCGGCTCGGGCACGCGCGTGTCGCTGATCGTTGCCGGCGCGCTGGTGTCGACCGCCATGACGATGCGCCCCGGCGCCAGCAACCTGTCATAGGGCAGGGGGTTGATCGCTCCGCCATCGATCAGCACGCGGCCGCCGAGCACCACCGGGCGTACGAGACCCGGAATAGCCAGCGAGGCGGCGACGGCCGGCGTCAGCGGCCCGCTCGTCAACGAGACCTCTGCATGGAGATGGTAGTCGGTCGCAATCGCGGCGAAGGGAAATCTGAGCTCCTCGAACCGGTCGGGCACGGCTTGCGGCCAGAACAGGTCGAGCAGCCGCTCGCCGTCGATCAGCACGGGATTGCCGAGCCCGCGCATGAGATCGGTGAATTTGCCGACGCGGGCGTCGAGCAGCCGCGCGATCACCTTGGCCCGGTCACGGAATGTCAGTGACACATGCTCCCGCAGCTCGCTGCCAGAGAGGCCGGCCGCATAGGCCGCGCCGATGATCGCCCCGATCGAGCAACCGACGATGAGGCCGGGCCTCACGCCGAGTTCGTCCAGCGCCTCCAGTACCGCGATATGGCTCAGGCCCCGTGCCCCTCCGGCCCCCAGCACGAGCGCGAGCCTGGGCTCGGCGCTGTCGGATCGTTGCTCGGCAGGCGTCGTGAAGCTTGGCATGGTGCGATGCTGCGGCCTGAACCCTGCTCAGGCAACCGAGCCAGCAAGGAACGGCTTCAAGGCCTCCAGCGTTGCTGCAGGGTTTTCCTCCGGCAGGAAATGGCCGCTGATGATCGCTTTCCCCTCGGCCTTGGGCGCGAAGGTCGAGCGCCAGATCGCGAGCGGGCTTTCGCCCTTGGCGGGTATTCCGGCTTCGCCCCAGAGTGCCAGCACCGGGCAGAGGATGGTCTTTCCCGCCGCGAGATCGGCCCTGTCCTGGGCGAGATCCGTGGTGGCGCCAGCGCGATAGTCCTCGCAGGCCGCATGGATGCGATGCGGGTCGTCGAATGATTCCCCATAGGATCGGAGCGCGAGCGGGTTGAATACGTCGAGCGCCTTGGCCCGTGTCCAGCTCGCGATCGTATGATCGAGCCAGGCCTGGGGATTGGCCTTGATCAGGTTTTCCGGCACGGGTTCGGGCTGGGCCAGGAAGGTCCAGTGATAGACCTGCATGGCGCGGGCGGCGTCCATGCCGTCCCACATCGAGAGCGTCGGCAGGATGTCGAGCACGGCAAGCCGCTCGACCCTGCCGGGATGGTCGAGAGCGAGGCGATAGGCGACACGCGCGCCGCGGTCATGGCCGATCACGGCAAAGCGGATATGGCCGAGCGCYTSCATSACGGCGACGAYGTCCTCGCCCATGGCGCGCTTGGTGTAGGTCTCCTTGCCGCCATCGCCATGGGGAGCCGCCGACCAGCCATAGCCGCGCAAGTCCAGGCAGACGACACGATGGGTCTTCGCCAGTTCGGGCGCGATCTTGTGCCATTCGGCGTGGGTCTGCGGGAAACCGTGAATGAGCACGAGCGGCGGCCCTTCACCGCCGGAACGCGCAAAGATCTTGCCGACGGGCCCGTCGACCCAATGGGCTGTGAAGCCGGGAAAGAGTGAATCGAGATTGCTCATGGAGGAGCGCTCCTGGCGTAACCGCTGGCCTGATATCAGTCTGGCTGAAATCCTAACCCCCGACGAGCGCGGATGTTCAGCCTTCCTGCTCCCGTTTGACCGCCTGCCATCCGATGTCGCGGCGGCAGAASCCCTCCGGCCAGTCGATCGCGTCGACGGCGGCATAGGCGCGTTGCTGGGCCTCGCTGACAGTCTTGCCGAGGCCAACGACATTGAGCACGCGACCACCATCGGCAACGATGTCGGTCCCGGACTGCTTCGTCCCGGCATGGAAGACGAGGACATTGTCCATAGCCTCGGCCTTCTCGATGCCGCGAATGATGCTGCCCTTCTCGGGCGTGGCGGGATAACCCCGCGCCGCCAGAACGACGGTCAGCGCGGCTTCGTCCAGCCAGCGCAGGTCGAACGAGCTGAGCACACCGTCGCAGGCGGCGAGGAAGGCCGGCACGATATCGCTCTTCAGGCGCGGCATCAGCACCTCGCATTCCGGGTCGCCGAAGCGGACATTGTACTCGATCAGCTTCGGCCCCTGCGCCGTGATCATCAATCCGGCGAAAAGCACGCCCTTGAACGGTGCGCCCCGCTTCTGCATTCCCGCGAGCGTCGGTGCGATGATCTCCGCCATGACCCGGTCTTCCAGGGCCTTGGTCATCACCGGGGCGGGCGAATAGGCGCCCATGCCGCCGGTATTCGGGCCGGTGTCGCCGTCGCCGACGCGCTTATGGTCCTGAGCCGAGGCAAGCGGCAGGGCATGGCTACCGTCGCAGAGTGCGAAGAAACTCGCCTCCTCGCCGATCATCCATTCCTCGATCACCACCTCGGCGCCTGCTGCGCCGAAGCCGCCCGAGAACATCATCTCGATGGCGGCATCGGCCTCGTCGAGGGTCTGTGCCATCACCACGCCCTTGCCGGCGGCGAGCCCGTCGGCCTTGATCACGATCGGCGCGCCCTGAGCCCTGACATAGGCCTTGGCCGATGCTGCATCCCCGAAGCGTCCGAAGGCGGCCGTCGGGATGTTGAACTCGGCACAGAGTTCCTTGGTGAAGCCTTTCGAGCCCTCGAGCTGGGCTGCCGTCTTCGAGGGGCCGAAGGTCTTGATGCCGGCCGCGACGAGATCATCGGMGATGCCGGCGACGAGCGGCCCTTCCGGCCCGACCACGACGAGGTCGACCTTCTCCCGCTTGCAGAAGGCGACGACTGCGGCGTGATCGGCGATGTCGAGCGCGACGTTCTCGCCGCATTGCGCGGTGCCGGGATTGCCGGGTGCGACAAGGAGCCGGTCGCAGAGCGGCGAGCCGGATATCGCCCAGGCGAGCGCATGTTCGCGTCCGCCGGAACCGATCAGAAGGATGTTCATCGCGCCGTCTCCGCTTGCTCCGCGCGCAATAGCCTTCGCAGCGGCGCGGGGCAACGCTTCTGCTCCGTCGCTGCGACCGTTATGGTCGCGCAATGGATATCGAATCGCCCGACACCAAGCCCTCCAATGCGCCGGAATGGTCGGTTTCCGACCTGTCTGGTGCGCTCAAACGTACGCTGGAGGACGCCTTCGGCTTTGTCAGGGTGCGTGGCGAGATTTCGGGCTATCGCGGCCCGGTCGCCTCGGGCCATGTCTATTTCTCGCTGAAGGACCAGAACGCCAAGATCGACGCGGTGATCTGGAAGGGCGTCTTCGGGCGGTTGAAGACACGGCCTCAGGAAGGGCTGGAGGTCATCGCCACCGGCAAGATCACCACCTTCCCCGGCAAATCGAGCTACCAGATCGTCATCGATTCGCTCGAGCCGGCCGGTGTCGGCGCGCTGATGGCGTTGCTTGAGGAGCGTCGCAAGAGGCTCGCTGCCGAAGGCCTGTTCGACGAGGGGCGCAAGCAGCTCATTCCCTATCTGCCGCGCGTCGTCGGCGTGGTGACCTCGCMGACCGGTGCTGTCATCCGCGACATCCTGCACCGTCTCGAGGACCGCTTTCCTCGCCATGTCCTGGTCTGGCCGGTCCGCGTCCAGGGCGAGACCAGTGCGGCCGAGGTGGCGGCCGCCATTGCCGGTTTCAACGCATTGCCGGAAGGCGGACGAATCCCGCGCCCCGACGTGATCATCGTCGCGCGCGGTGGCGGTTCGCTCGAGGATCTGATGGGCTTCAACGAGGAGGTCGTGGTGCGCGCCGCTGCCGCCTCGCTGATCCCGCTCGTCTCGGCAGTCGGCCACGAAACCGACTGGACCCTGATCGACCACGCCGCCGACCTGCGTGCGCCGACTCCGACCGGCGCCGCCGAGAAGGTCGTGCCGGTCCGCGCCGATCTGATGGCGCTGATCGCCGATCTCTCCCGTCGGCAGGCGGGGGCGATGCGCCGTCTCTCGGATCGCCGTCGCAGCGATCTGCGTGCGCTTGCGCGGGCCTTGCCGGGGCCGGAGGCTGTCCTTTCCGGCCCGCGGCAGCGGCTCGATCTGGCCGCGGCGCGTCTTGCTCCGGCATTGGCGCGCAACGCGCGGGCTTACGAGCAACGGCTTGCAGCTTTGTCGCAGAGGCTCGTGCGGCAATCTCCATCAGTCCGGCTCGCGACCTATGTGGCAAGGCTTGATGGGCTCTCAAGCCGCCTGCGGGCTGGGCGGGATGCTTTGCTCAGGGCAGAACGGCTGCGCCTCCAACGGGCGCATGAGCGCACCGACGAGCTGTCGCTGAGGGCGAGCCGCGCCTTTGTCCAGGGTCTGGGGCGCCGTCGCGACAGGCTCGAATCGGCCTGGAGCCTGGTCCGCTCGCTGGGCCCCCAGGCTGTTCTGGCGCGTGGCTATGCGCTGGTGCGCGATGGTTCGGGAGCGCTCGTTCGCGGCGTGGAGCAGGCAAAGCCCGGCCTGGCGCTCAGCGTTCAGGTCAGCGACGGCAGCTTCGATGTCACCGTCACCGCGGGCGGGGAAGGGCTGTCGCCACGGCCGGCTCGTGCGCCGCGCCGGGACGTTCCGCGCAGCGGGCAGGGCGACCTCTTCTAGGTGTGTAGTCCCGAAATCTGATGGTGCATCATCGATCCTGAGTCGTCAGGAGGAGGATGCATTATGGGAAGCGTTCTTCATGGCAGCGCCCGCACGACGGCGCGTGTTCGAGCCGAGCTCCAAGGGTCGAAAGAGAGCAGCCGGGCCCTT
>NZ_JBFTLD010000015.1:0-52555 GCF_056396265.1 Allobosea sp. 05T422_2
CCCGGAATGGTCGGCCGAGCGTCGACCATTCATCGAACGAGCCTCGCGGCCCTCCGCCGCGCCGCGACAGGAAGAGGCACGCAGCCTAGGCTACAATCGCCTGCAGCTTGGCGAGATCGACATTCGCGCCGCAGACCAGAACGCCCAGGCGCTCGCCCGGCGCCGGCTTGTAGGCTCCCGAGACCAGCGCGCCGAAGGCGGCCGCGCCACCGGGCTCGACGGCCAGCCGGAAATCGCGCCAGAGCCGCGCCTGCGCCTCGGTAATGGCGGCATCCGGCACGAGCGCAACGTGATCGACCGTGTCCTTGCAGGCGTCATAGACCAGCTGGCCGACATTGCGGGCGCCGAGCGAATCCGCGGCCACCGAGGCGACATCGACCGCGACCGGTCCCTTGGCTTCGAGCGCCGCCTGCAAGGCACGCGAGCCCGCGGGTTCGACGCCGACCACCTTGACCTTCGATCCTGCGAACCAGGAGGCGATTCCCGAGATCAACCCGCCGCCACCGACTGCGACAAGCACCGTATCGAGATCGGGCTCCTGCAAATCCCACTCGCGCCCGAGCGTGCCCTGACCGGCGATGGTCTCGACCGCGGCGAAGGGATGGATCTTGAGCGCGCCGGTTTCCGCGACGAAGCGATCGCAGGCAGCCTGCGCATCGTCATATTGCGCGCCGCCGACCACGGCCTCCGCGCCGAAGCGCCGGATCGCCTCGATCTTGGCCGCGGGCGAAATCTCCGGCACGAAGATCGTCGCCTTCACGCCGCGTTCGCGCGCCGCATAGGCCACCGCCGCACCGTGGTTGCCCCCGGATGCAGCAGAAACCCCGGCAGCAGGCACCGGCAGAGACAGCAGGTTATTGAAGGCGCCGCGCGTCTTGAAGGACCCCGCATGCTGCAGGCATTCGAGCTTGAGCGAGATGTCCCCCACGGATCCGAGCGCCCCCTTGCCCAAGCGCATGATCGGCGTCACGCGAGCATGGCCAGCGATGCGCGCGGCAGCCGCCTCGATCATGGAATGGGACACCGGACGGTCGGACATGGCGCGATCCTGATAGGCTGGGCGATCCGGCGCGAAGGTCCAGATCGCGATGGGAAGCCCGTGGCTATCGCGTCCCGGCGGATCGGGGAAGGGCTTTCCACGCCCGCCCCGGATGTGCCTGGCGACGATCAGCGCCGCGAACGCATCCAGCATATCGTCTGCAGCAGCTCCCCGCGGCGGCCGTGCGTGAACGCTCTCGACCGGCAAGCCTGCCGCGATCAGAAGTGCCCGTCGTTCGGCCATGCCCTCGGGGTTGATCGCCCCCCGGACCTTCTTCGGGCTCAGAAGAGGAGCGCCGCGCATCGTCCGAAAGGCAAGTTCGGGATGGGTTTCATAGACGTGCTCGCGCCACAGTGGCTCCCGCCTCAACAAGCCGTCGATCTCCCGGATCTTTGGGAACAGAAAGAAGCCCTGCTGGGAGACCTTGCGCGGTGGCTCGGAGGTCGCGACGGCCACGCCGCAAGCCTCCAGATACTCTGCAGCCTGGACTGCCGAGCGCGAGGGAATGGAGAACACCGAGGATTGCCGCTCGCCGAGCAGGCTGCGCACCGCCTGCTCGGGGCCACGTCCGGAGCCGACAATCCGGTCCGGCAGGCCGATCGGCATATCGACCGCCACGAGATCGGGCGGCGCCGATCCCGCAAAGAGCTCGGAGAAATGCGAGATCACGCGCAACTGCGGACGCAGGGGCGTAGCGTCGCCCAGGATCGCAACGATCCAGCCCGCCTTGCAGCCGTCGACGCCGGCGATCCAGCCCATTCGCCCCCCTCTTCACCTTTCGATGAACTGTCGTTGCATTGCAGTCACGTCTAGTGTGCACTGCAGCGAAATTCGATCAGCCGTCGTTAAGGAGTATCCCATGACAGCGATCCGCCCACGCCGCAGCGTCCTGTATATGCCTGGTTCGAATGCCCGTGCGCTTGAAAAGGCTCGCGAGATTGCCGCCGATGCGCTGATCCTCGATCTGGAGGATGCCGTCGCCCCGGATTCCAAGGACATGGCGCGCGAGCAGGTCTGCGCCGCGGTGAAGGCCGGAGGCTATGGTCGGCGCGAACTGGTCATTCGGGTGAACGGCGTCGACACGCCCTGGTTCGAAGCGGACCTCGCCGCAGCGACCGAGGCCAGGCCCGACGCGATCCTGATCCCGAAAGTGTCGGCCCCCGAGACCTTGATCGAGATCGGCCACAAGCTGACCGGCCTTTGGGCCGATCCGGCCATCCGGATCTGGGCGATGATCGAAACGCCGCTCGCCGTCCTGGACGCGGCGCGGATTGCCGCGGCGGYGAAGGATCCCTCGACGCGGCTCGCCTGCTTCGTGATGGGCACGAACGATCTCGCCAAGGAAACCCGCGCTCGCTTCGTGCCCGGCCGTGCGCCGATGCTGCCTTGGCTGGTGACGGCCGTCCTCGCCGCCCGTGCCCATGGCATCGACATCGTCGACGGCGTCTACAACGATCTCAAGAACGAGGATGGCTTTGCGGCCGAATGCGCGCAGGGCCGCGATCTCGGCTTCGATGGCAAGACGCTGATCCATCCCTCACAGGTCGCTGCGGCCAACGCCGCCTTCGCGCCGGATGATCATGAGCTTGCCCGCGCCAAGGCGATCATCACCGCCTTCGAACAGCCGGAGAATGCCGACAAGGGCGCGATCCAGCTCGACGGCCGCATGGTCGAGCGGCTTCATGCCGAGATGGCCAGGCGCGTCGTGGCGCTGAGCGAGGCGATCGCGGCGTAACCTGCGCGATACCCGGCCTTGCGCCGGAGGCCCGTCTCGATCTGGGTGATGGCATGAGATCATGGCCGGGACAGGCCCGGCCATGATGGCGAATACCGGGGTCTGGCCTCAGCCCTTGGCCTTCTTTGCCCGCTCCATCGCCTCGACGATGAGCTGCTTTGCCTTGGTGGCGTCACCCCAGCCGGTGAGCTTCACCCATTTCCCGGGCTCGAGATCCTTGTAGTGCTCGAAAAAATGCTGGATCTGGTCGAGCGTGATCTGCGGCAGGTCGGTGTAGTTGTGCACGTTCTCGTAGCGCTTGGTGAGCTTGGGCACCGGCACGGCGATGATCTTCTCGTCACCGCCGCCCTCGTCCTCCATCATCATCACGCCGATCGGCCGGACCGCGATGTAGGAGCCGGGAATCAGGGGGCGTGTATTGGCGACCAGGACATCGCAGGGGTCGCCATCCTCGGACAGCGTATGCGGGATGAAACCGTAGTTCCCGGGATAACGCATCGGGGTGTAGAGGAAGCGATCGACGAAGAGCGTGCCGGCTTCCTTGTCCATCTCGTACTTGATCGGCTCGCCACCAATGGCCACCTCGATGACCACATTGACTTCGTCGGGCGGATTCTTGCCGATGGAGATGGCATCTAGGCGCATGGGTCATACCTGTTGAGACAAAAAACTGGCGCGCCTTATGCGCGCTGTAGCGCAAAAGTCCAAGCCCGACCTTTAGGCGGACGGGGCATCAGGGTTTGCGCATGGCACTTMCCACTGATATCGGGCTGCAGATGATCAAGGATGGAACTTTGTGGTGTTGAACCTGCTGCGCCGCAACGATCAGCGTTATGCGCGGCGAATGGCCCGCATCGCGCGCTGGGACCGGCCGCTTACCGGCCGGGTCGACCGGCTGCGCGCCTGGGCCAACATGCTGCTGGTCGATCATGGCATCTTCCGCCTGGCCTATCTCAATGCCCACCGGGTCACGCCGCGCCTTTGGCGGGCCGCCCAGCCCGCGCCCACCGACGTCGCCTGGTTCGCCCGCCAGGGCGTCAAGACGATCGTCAACCTGCGCGGCGGTCGCGAGCACGGCGCCTGGCCGCTGCAGCGCGAAGCCTGCGAACGTCACAACATCGCACTGGTCGAATTCGTGCTGCGTTCGCGTGGTGCACCTGACCGCGAGACGATCCTCGGCTCCAAGGCCTTCTTCGAGGGCCTGAAGGAACCTGCGCTGGTGCATTGCAAATCGGGCGCGGACCGGGCTGGCTTTTTCTCGGCGCTCTATCTGCTGGTGCACGAGAACCGCCCGCTCGACGAAGCCATGAAACAGCTCTCGTTGCGCTACGGCCATTTCCGCTTCGCCAAGACCGGGATCCTCGACGCGTTCTTCGAAGCCTATGCCCGCGAGGGCGAGGCCAAGGGCATCGCCTTCCTCGACTGGGTCGAGCGCAGCTACGATCCCGAGGTGCTCGAGAGAGACTTCAAGACGGGCTTTCTGTCTTCGCTGATCGCCGACCGCCTGATCCGGCGCGAGTAGACCTGCTCAACGCGCCGCACGCGGCAGGGCAGGAGCGCCCCCCATCCGCGTCCAGGTAAACTGGATATGCGCCATCATGCGCGCGAACGAAACGCATCCGATCGCGGTGAGCAGCGCCACCGACAAAGTCCCGAACCACCACATAACCAACGCGGCACCGGCCAGCGAAACCGCATTCGTCATCATCTGCCGTCGCGGATACAGCGACAGTGAACCGATCTCGTGCAGCGGTCCGACCAGGGTACTGCAGCCATAGAACAGCGAGAGCAGCGCCATGGTCTCGCCGACCCCTTCCCATTGCGTGCCCTCGAGCACGTAGTCGGCCCCGAGTGCGGCGATGGCGACGCCGGCGAAGAGCACGACGACAATGGCAACCATGCCCATGGTGATCCGACGGGCCCAATGTTGCCGATCCGCTCCCTCGCGCTTGCGCAGATCATTCATCGCCAGCGGCGTGACCGCCGCGTTGAACAATTGCATCGGCATTTCCAGCAGGCGCATGGCAAGGGCGACATGCGCCGCCAGAAGGGCGTTGCCGGCGAAGGGCAGCGCCAGCAGCGGCGCCACCATGAAACCGAAGGACAGCAGCGCCGAGGGCAGCAGATAGGTCGGCGCCGTGCGCCAGCGTATCGCCGACTCCATCAGTTCCCGGTGCGACCAGCAGCGCAGCCTCACGAAGCCGATCAGCGCCTTGTGACGGCGCCAGACCAGGTAGATCGCAGCCATCGCGTGGCCGAAGGCATCGGCGGCGAACAGCGCAAGCGCCGTCGGGCCGAGCGGCCAGATCAGCAGGATCATCATGGCCGGCTGGACGATCGCCTGCACGACATTGCTGTTGCCGATCGTCGTGAAATCACCCTCGGCGGTCGCCTCGGCGGTCATCAGCCTGATGGCCGCACGGCTGGCCAACGAAATCAGGAAGAGCGCACCAAAGCCGCGCAGGACCCAGCCCGCGGACGCCGCGAACAGGATTGCCGCAGTCATCCCGGCAAGGAAAACCAGTCCCGCAGCGAAGGCCAGTCGAAACGCCCTGCCGAGACGCACCCTGTCATTGCTCTGAAAGAACACGGCCTCGAAGCGCAGCAGAACTGCGATCGCGACGAAATTGGCCAGCGCCGAAAAGATCGCGAAATCCGCGAAAACCTTGGGTGGGCACAGGGCCGCTGCGAAGAGCAGGCCCCATACCGAAAGAATCCGCGCCTGGACGAAGCGCAGCGCCAGCATCAAGCCGTTGCGGAGACCGGTGCGCCTGACGGGAGAGCCATCGGCCGCGATCGGCTCGGCCGGAACGGGCGCCGACGCGGCCGCTGCAAAGCCGCCCCTGTCCAGTGCGAGTTGCGCAGCCATATCCACGTCCCCGGTCGGGATGTCGGGCAGGTCGTCTTCGCTCGACCGGGGGCCGTGGCGCTCGCCTGCCGGAGTTCGCTCGCGATCAACCCCTTCGATCACGTCGCTTCACTCCGCAGGCTGCACGCTGCGCCGGTATGGTTAACGCACGGTAAATTTGCAGGCACTTTCGCTGGTCGCGCCGGGGAGGGTTCTCGCTACCATGCGAGCTGTGGCGGAAAAGTGGCAAAACCCGTCATTTATCAGCGTTCTAACTGAGCTCCATTGTCATCTGAGGACGTCCCGGTCAGTGTTTCCCTCACAGCTTGAGAGGCTTGATCCCATGACGCGCGCCCCCATCCACCTCGATTTCCTGAATGCGCTGGACGTCGAGGCACTAGGGTTGACCGACCCGGAGATCATCTCCGCAGTGGAGGCTGGGCTCGCGGCGCAAGGACGCGGGGAAACCGTGATCGAACCGCGCATGCACCTGATTCCAGGCGGCAGCAGTGGTCATTTCAACGTGCTGAGGGGCGCGTTTCGGGCGCCGATCAATCTGGCGGGCGTCAAGGTGATCGGGGACTTCGTCGACAACTACAAGGAGGACCTGCCCTCGGAGCTTGGCCTGCTCCTGTTGATGGACCCGTCCAATGGCGTGCCCAGGGCCATCATCGACGGGAGCCATCTCACCGATATGCGCACCGGCGCAGTCACAGCCATCGGCGCGAAATACCTTGCGCGCAAGGGTGCCAAGGTGCTGGGTCATATCGGGGCACGCGGCACGGCCTACTGGAACGTGCGCCTGCTCGACTCGCTGTTCGACTTCGACGAGATCCGGGTGCATTCCCGCCGACAGGAAAGCCGCGAGGCTTTCGGAGCACGGCTCACAGCTGATCTCGGCAAGCCCGTCACGGTGACAGAGGACTGGCGCTCCTGCGTCGACGGCGCCGATATCGTTGTCGAAGCCTCGCGCCTCGATGCTCCCGAGCCACTGCTGAGGACGGACTGGATCAAGCCAGGCGCTTTCGTCGTGCCCTACGGCACGATGAGTGCCGTCGAGCTTTCGCTGACCGATATCATGAGCAAGCTCGTCGTCGACGACTGGGGCCAGTGCCGATCGGGCCAGTTCGGCTCGCTGCGCGCCCATGTCGAGGCCGGCAAGCTCTCGGAGGCGACCCTTCATGCCGAGATGGGCGAAATCGTCGCCGGGCTGAAGCCCGGCCGCGAGAGTGACGACGAAACCATCCTGTTCTGGCATCGCGGGCTCTCGCTCTCCGACATCGCGCTTGGCCATTTCATGCTGGAGAAGGCCGGGCGCATGGGGATTGGCCAGAGGCTGCGTTACGCCTGATGAACCCTGCCACACCGCACCTTGTCGCCAATGCGCGGATGTATGCCGTCAACCCGGCGGTTCGTGCTGCCTGGACCGATCTCTTCGCCTGGATCTCAAGCCGGTCGGGGGTGCCGCTGACTGTCGTCGACCATGCCGCACCGGCTCCATTGGAGGACCTCTGGCGACGCGGCGATCTCGGCCTCGCCTTCATCTGCGGCTACCCCTTCGCAAGCGGTCGCTTTCCCGTGCAGCCGATCGCGGCTCCGATCCCGGCCGCAGCGCTTGCGGGCGGGCGGCCCTTCTATGCAACTCATCTCGTCACCCGCGCCGAAAGCCCGATCGCCACGCTCGCCGGGAGCTTCGGTCAGCGCCTTGGCTGGACGGTCGAGCACTCCCAGTCCGGGTTCAACGCCTTGCGCAGCCACCTGCTCCCCCATTGGAAGGCCGGGCCGTTGTATCGGCAAAGCATCGGCCCGCTTCTGACGCCGCGCCGGGTGATTGCCGCGTTGCTCAACGACGAAATCGATATTGGTCCGCTCGACTCGTATTTTCACGACCTGTTGCTCGCGCATGAGCCCGAAACCGCTGTACGGCTGCGGATCATCGAGACGACGCTCCCAAGGCCGATGCCGCTCCTGGTCGCCTCGGACACGCTGGACGCGGCCCCACTTGCAAACCTTCGCGATGCGCTGCTCGACGCTGCAGCCCAGCCGCAGCCGCAGGCTTTGCTGCCTCGCCTGAAGCTCTCCGGTTTCGCAGCCATGGAACGCAGCACCTATGACGTGCTGCTCGAGGATGCACGCAGGGCGGAAGCCGCCGGATATGGTCGGCCGGGCTAGGGTTCGGCCGGGCGCCCGGCACTGCGCGCCCGGATCGCCGCAAGCGTGATACGCCCGAGCGGCCGGCTGTCGCCATCGACGATGGTCGCGCCGTCTCGCCCCTCGGTCAGAAGCGCGGAGAGCACGTTGCGCAGATTGGCCGATGCCGGAAGCCGCAGGTCGGAAACCTCTGGCGCTCCCTCTTCGACCGCATCTGCGGCGCTGACCAGAGAGAGGCGCCGTAGCGCGGCGTCAGCACCGACGAAATCGGCGACGAATGCGTCAGCCGGAGCCGCCAGCAGGCGGTCGGGTGTGTCATACTGCACCAGGCCGCCATCCTTCATGATGGCGACGACATCGCCCATGCGGATCGCTTCATCGATGTCATGGGTGACGAAGATCACCGTCTTCTTCAGCCGGCGCAGGATCGCAACGAACTCCTCCTGGAGGCGTCCCCGCACCACGGGATCGACGGCACCGAACGGCTCGTCCATCAGCATGACCGGCGGGTCGGCAGCCAAGGCGCGCGCCACCCCGACACGCTGGCGCTGTCCGCCGGAGAGATGGCGCGGGTAGCGCGCCAGGAACTGCGCGGGCTCCAGCCCGACGAGTGCCAGCATCTCCTCCGAGCGCGACCTGATCTTCTCCGCCGGCCAGCCCAGCAGTTTGGGCACGGTCGCGACATTCTCGGCGATGGTCATGTGCGGGAACAGGCCGACCTGCTGAATGACATAGCCKATGCGGCGGCGAAGCAGCACCGGATCGGCCTGGGTGACATCCTCCCCCCCAACGATGATCCGGCCGGAACTCGGTTCGATCAGCCGGTTCACCATCCGCATTGTCGTGGTCTTGCCGCAGCCGGATGGGCCGATCAGCACGCAGGTCCGGCCTTCGGGCACAGAAAGATCGAGGCTGTCGACCGCGGGACGCGCGATGCCTGGGAAGAGCTTGCTGACATTCTCGAGACGGATCATCAGGCCCCCATTCGCGCGGAACGCGTCATAGCGCGCTCGACGCTCGCAAAACCGATCTCGACCAGCAGCGCGAGCAAGGCGACCGCGACCGCTCCGGCAATCAGCTGCGGAAAATTGAAATTCGCCATGCCGGCAGTGATCAGCTCGCCGAGACCGCCGCCGCCGATGAAGGCCGCGAGCGTCGCCGCCGAGACGACCTGCACGGCGGCCGTGCGGATGCCCGCAAAAATCACCGGCAGCGCCAGCGGGATCTCGATCCGCGTCATCACCTGCGCATCCGAAAGTCCCTGCCCGCGCGCCGCCTCGACGATGTCGCGGTCGACTTCGCTCAGGCCCGTATAGGTGTTGAGCAGCAGGGCCGGCAGGCCGTACAGCGTCAGCGCCACCACAGACGGCAGGAAGCCGGTGCCGAGCAGGGGCAGCATGATGACGAGCAAAGCCAGGCTCGGCACGGTGCGCAGGATGTTGACGATCGCGATCGCCGAATTGGCGAAGCTGCGATGACGCGTCAGCGCAAGCCCGAGCGGCAGTGCGATCAGCACCACGGCGAGAAGCGCCACGCCCGAAAGCCAGAGATGATTCTCGACCGCTGTCCAGAAGATGCGGGGATTGGCGGAGATCCAGCCGAGCATCAGGCGCCCTCCGCCTGGGCCGCCCGCAGGCCGAGCTCGAGCCGACGCAAGATCTCGTCGCAGGCGATGGCAAGCAGCGAGGTCATGATCGCGCCGACGACGACCTTCTCGCCGAAATCCTGGGTGATGCCCTGGAAGATGATGTCGCCAAGGCCGCCGGCATTGATGAAGGCGGCCACGGTCGCGACCGAGACCATGGTGACGACCGTGATGCGGATGCCGGCGATGATCACCGGCAACGCCAGCGGGAGCTCGATGGCGAAAAGCCGACGCCAGCGGCCATAGCCCATGCCGTCGGCGGCATCCAGAATCTCGGGCGCGATCTCGCGCAGGCCGGTTGCCGTGTTCCGGATGATGATCAGCAGGGCATACATCACGAGCGCAACGATCGCCGGGCCAAAGCCCAGCCCGAGGATGGGAATCAACAGCGCAAAGATCGCCAGTGCCGGCACCGTGTAGAGGGCGCCCGAAATCAACAGCACGACGAGGTAGAACGTCGGCCGCCGCGCGGAGATGATCCCGAGCGGCAGGCCGATGACGAGCGAGATCGCGAGCCCGATGCCAACGAGCTGGATATGCTCCCAGAGCGCGATCAGCAGGCGGTCGTAATTCTCAATGATCCAGGTCATGCCGGCAGGTCCGAAAACGCTGCGGCAAGCTCTCCCGCCGCCAGGCGTTCGGCCAGCGCCTCGAACTCGCGCCCCATCGGCCGGTCATCGTCGAGCCGGGCGACATGGGCGCGGACGAAGCCAAGTGCGAGAGTGGTGCCGACGCCGAGCCTGATGCCCTCGCGCTGATCGGCGGCCTCGGCGGCCACGACGAGTTCGATCGCAGCAAGCCGCGCCAGGTGCTCGGCGATCATCGCCGTCTTTGCGACGATGCGCGGCGTCATCGGCGCGTAATCCTCGACACCATCGGCAACCGGCATGGTCATCGGGCCGAGCGGCAGGGCGAGATGGCGGATCTCCGCTTCCAGGGCTGCGGTCGTCTTCTGCGTGGTCGCAAACCCCGCATGCGTGCCGCCATGGCGTGTCAGGAAGCGCGGCAACCCGCTGGACGCAGGCGACATCAGCTTGGTGATACGGAACGCCGAGATCGTCGCTGCGTGGGCGACTGCCAGTCCGAGCCCCTCGAGCGCGAGTGCGAGAGCCGTCGTGTCGAAATTGACGGTCGAACGCAGGACATCCTCGGTGATGAGCACCGCCGGGCTGTCGCCGGCCCCGTTGAGCTCGACTTCGACGAGCGCCCGCGCCGTATCGAGCGCTGCGGATGCGGCTCCGTTCACGGGCGCCAGGCAGCGAAAGGACAGCGGGTCCTGCACGCGTCTGGCAGCGCCTTCATCGAGGAGATCGCTCCCGGCCAGGAGTTCGCGCAACTTCGCCGCGCCAGTGACATGGCTCGGCACCGGCCGAAGGGCGACCAGATTGCTGGCGATGGGCGAGAGATTGGCGCGGTAGGCCTCCAGCGAGAGCGCGCCTGCCACCGTCAGCGCCTGCAGCGCCATGGTCATGGCGCGAAGCGCGAGCGCCGCCAGGCCCGCGCTCTCGGCATTGGCATTGAGCAGCGCGAGCCCGTCCTTCGGCCCCAGGGGCGGAAGCGCTATGCCGGCCAGGCGCATGGCCTCGGGGCCGGGCCGAATCCGCCCGTCGAACTCGGCCTCGCCCTCCCCTGTCAGCGGCAGAAAGAGCTGGGCCAGCGAGCTGAGGTCGGCCTCACCCAGCGAGCCGATGCGTCGGACGACAGGATGAACCCCGGAATTCAGCATCGCAGCGAGCGTCCCGACAAGGCCCGGCGAGATGCCCGACGCGCCCTGCGCAAGACCGGCAAGCCGCGCCAGCAGTACGGCCCGCACCTCGGCCCGTGACAGGCAATGCCCGACCCCGACAGCCCGCGCCCGAACGGCCCGCTGCTGGAAGGCAGCAATCTGATCCGCCGCCAGCCGCGTATCGACCGCAGCCCCGAGGCCGGTCGTCAGGCCGTAGACGGCCTCGCCGCGTTCGAGGCTGCGCTCGACCACCGCGCGAGCCCCGCTCAGCCGCTCATGCAACGCGGGAGCCAGCATGATCTGCGCAGCATCATGCGCGACGGCATGGACCTGTTCGATCGAAAGCGGCCCGGCACCGATGACGACGGCGGGGGCCGCTTGCACCAGCTCCATCCGCAGACCGCCCGCCTTAGCGGACAAGACCCTTGGCTTTCAGGAAGGCGGCGGCGACGACGCGCGGCTCCTTCTTGTCGACCTCGACCTGTCGGTTCAGCTCCTGCATCGTCGCATTGTTGAGCGCCGCCCCGACCTTCTCGAGGATCTCGACGACCTTGGCATTGCCGGCAATCTCCTGACGCACGACCGGGGCGAGGAAATAGGGCGGGAACAGCGACTTGTCGTCGTCCAGCGCTACGAACTTCTCCGCCGCGATCTGCCAGTCGGTGGAGAAGCCGTTGGCGATGTCGACCTGCTTCTGGTTCAGCGCCTCGTAGCGCAGCCGGAGCGCAGCGAACTGCTTGAACTCGGCAAACTCGGCGCCATAAACCTCCTTGAGACCCGCGATGCCATCACGGCGGTCGACGAATTCGGTACCGGCGCCGAGCCGGAGCTTGGACGAGACCTTGCCGAGATCTGTCAGGGTCTTGAGGTTGTATTCCTTCGCCGTCTCCGGCCGCACCACGATGGCATAGCCGTTATTGATGCCGGAAGGCTTCAGCCAGGTCAGGTTGAACTCCTTCTCGTAGAAGGCCTTGACCATGCCGCGCACCTTCTCCGGGTCGGTTTCGGTCACGCCCTGGGCCTTCATCACGGCGTTGAGGCCGGTCCCGGTATATTCCGGATAKAGATCGATCGCGCCGCTCTTCAGGGCCTCATGCGCCACCAGCGTGCCACCGAGATTGATCTTGCGCTCGACCTTGAAACCAGCGCCCTCGAGGGCCGCGGCATAGAGCTCGGCAACGATGAACTGCTCGGTGAAATTTTTGGAACCGATCTTGATCGTCTGGGCCGCTGCCGCCGACAGCCCGACCAGGATCATGGCGGCAACAGTACAGACCGTCTTCGCGAAGCGCATGCTGACAAGTTTCATGGCTGCCTCCTGTGATGGCTCAAGGGGTTAGCTAACGAGGGATCGAACAGCGATGCAAGTTTCGGGCTCGTGAAGGAGAAAAGCGCCTTCGCGATTCCAGTCTCGGAGAACGAACGCCCCGGGCAAGCGCTCAACTGAGGGGATTTCGTTCGCCCGCGCGGATGGCGGCGGGCAGGCGATTCTCGATGGGCGACAAAGGGCAGACCCAGGCCTCGGAATAGGCGCAGGACGGGTAATAGGCGAAATTGAAGTCGAGGATCGTACGCCCCTGCGAAGTCGCGCCGAGATCAGCGCTCTTGATCGTGTCGAGCAGGTAGCGGCCGCCGGCAAAGGTCTCCTCGCCATTGCTCGCATCGCCGAAGGGCAGGAAGGTCCCGCCGCCATAGCCCTCGATCCAGTAAAGCGTCAGCTCCCGACCGAGCGCGCCCTCCAATCCGTCGGTCAGCGCGTAGGGCCGGAGCACCATGGCGCCGTCCTTTCCGGCTTCGACCCGAATGGTTTCACGCCCGATCGCGGGCCGGAGCCCGACCTCGAAGCGCAGCGCCGGATCGTAGGAGAAATAGCGGATGCCCCTGAAGCGCTGCCGCCGAGCGGCCGCAAGCGGCGACTGCCGATGCTCGCGAAACAACCGGTCGCGTACGCTTCGCCACTGCGTCCAGCCCGCTTCCGCCGGCATCGCCCGGACCGCTGCGTAGAGATCGGCCACCTGCCGACGCCAATCCTGGAGCGAGGCCATGTTCTCGAGTACCGCGCTCGCAGACAGGCGAGCCCCTGATCTGGTGGATTCCGCTCCGGCAATGATCTGGTTTTTCATGGAGTGCAGCCTTCGGTTCGACTGAACGGGATCGCTTAGGCACGAGAACCGCCGCCGCCGGTCAACGCGTCGGCGACGCAGGCGTTCCCACATCGCCCATTGTGCCGATCCTGCTGTCAGGCCGTGTCAGCGTTCCCGGCGGTGCCAGCAAAAATCGTCGCGTCGAGGCACAAAGCCAAGGCCAATGAAGAACGCCGCCGTCACGAGATCGCGACGACGGCGTTGAACTKGCGGATCGGAAGCCCGAGCTGTCAGGAAAATTGCGTCTTCAGGCCTTCGAAGAGCGCAACCTGCTCGGCAATCAGCGCACGCTTCTCGTCGCGCCGCACGAAGACCTTGAACATCGCTTCGCCGGCAGCATTGAAGAACTGGACCGAGCAGGAGCGGCGGCCATGGAACTGTCGATCGACCAGATAGATCGCCGTGCAGTTGCCTGCCTTGATATGTCCGCCGATCGGGCTGTCGCCATGAATGTTGTAGTAGCCATGGCCGAAGGAGCCGACGGGCAGCGAGCCTTCACATTCCAGCACGATATCGGCGGTGTGGACGATGAAGAGCACCTCGCCCCAGGTCGAGAGCGCCTGCCACAGAGCCTCGAAGCGCTCGGCAGCGATGAAATGGCGCTGGTCGGCCGGCGCTGCCTCGAGCACCGCGAGCGTCGGCACGCCGACCTCGCGGGCGATGGCCTCGATCACGCCATCCGGCTTGGCTGCCAGCGCCTGCCTGACGCGCTCCATCGGGTCTGTCTGTGACGGGTCCTGGACCGCCGCTGCACTCGCCTGCGAGATCGACATGCCGTCCTCCCTCACTCTGCCGCCTGGCGGGGCAAATGCGGATTGGCCTCGCTGAGCACCGTCTCGAAACCTTCGAATTCGGGATGCCCGAGATACATCGGCGTAGCCCTGGGCTGGCCGGCATTGCGGTGTGATTCACGGAACTGGTCGGACTTCGTCCAGGCCGTGAAATCCTCCTTCGAGGCCCAGGTCGTGTGCGAGGAATAGAGGGTATGGTCTTCCTTCTCCGGCCCCTTGAGCAAATGGAAGGCGATGAAGCCGCTCATCTCGTCGAGGCGGGTCTTGCGCGAGGACCAGACCGTCTCAAAAGCGGCCTCCTCTCCCTTGACGACCTTGAAGCGATTCATGGCGATGAACATGGGTGTTTTCCTCAGTTGGCTGGCTGTTGGCTGGCTTGGTTGAACGGGAAGCGGGCAGTGCCTGGCGGCATTGCAGTCCTCATGTGCCGAAGCGCGTCGAGAAGCCGATCTTGCCGACGAAGCCCGGGCTGTTGTCACCGTCGCGGTAGCGGCGATAGCGAACGTCGCCGACATTCTCGAGCGAGAGATAGGCGCGGGCATCCGGCGTGATCTTGTAGTCGGCGTAGAGATCGACCAGCGCATAGGCCTTGCTCGCGAGCACCTGCGATCCAGGCGGCAGGCGCTTCTGATCGTCGACCAGCGTCAGCCGGGCGCCCACCGTCAGCTTCTCCTCGAAGAAGCGCAAACCGCCGTTGAGGACCAGCTTGTCAGGATAGATCGACTCCAGAGGCTGGTTCAGCGTCCTGTTGTCGCCGCGGATGGTCGAGCCGGCAAGGGTCATGAACCAGCGCTTCGCGTCGTAGCCGAGTTCGGCCTCGAAGCCGGTGATGCGCGCCTTGGCAACGTTCTGGTACGAGAAGAAGGCATCGTTGCAGGCGCCCGGGATCGGCGCGCCGCAGGGAGCACCGGGATCGACGAAGATACCGTCGATATAGTTCTTCACGTCGTTCCTGTAGACGGCGAGCTTGCCGCGGAAGCGGTCGCCCTCGCTCAGGATGTCGTCATATTTCAGATTGACGCCGGCCTCGAGCGTCTTGCCCACTTCCGGCTTCAGGTTCGGGTTCGGCCGGAAGATGAAGCTGGCGGGAGCCGGATGCGGCCCGTCTACCAGCGTCTCGGTCACCGACGGCGCCCGATAGCCCTCGGCATAGGTGCCATAGACCTGCAGCCCCTGCAGCGGGGTGACGCCGAGCGTCAGCTTGGGCGAGATGCGGTTGCCATCCGACGAGGTGCGACCGCCGCTGAGCTCATAGGCGTCGTAGCGCAGCGCGCCGATCAGGTCGAAGATCGAATACTTGACGTGGCTCTGCACGAAGCCGCCATAGACGCTGCGCTTGCCGGACGGCGTTGTCTCGTCGCCATTGCTGACCGGATCGCTGGTCCTGACGCGATCCTCGAACCAGTCCGCGCCGTAAGTCAGATTCAGCGCTGCCGCGCCCAGATCGAATTTCGAGGTGTTGTAGATGTCGAACCCCGTGGTCTGGACCTTGAAATAGCGCTTCGCGCCCAGGGCGGCGCCCGTACCCGAGATCTGGGTCTGGTCTGTGTCCGTCGAGGTCGAATACGCACCGATGTTCAGGTTCAGCCACGGGATATCGGGCCGCGAGAAGCTGTAGCGCGCCGTGTAGTTCTGCGTCGTGACCTCGTTGTCGCGACGCGGGGCCGTGGGGGTGCCGACACCGTTGGAGAAATCGTAACGCTGGTACTGGCCACCGAGCTTGAGCTCCTGGCCTTCGCCGGGCGTGATCACGATCTTGCCGAGACCTGAAACCAGGTCCTGCCCGGTATCGGCGATCTTGGTGCCATTGCCGTCGCGATAGGGATTGAGTGAGCGGAACGAAAGCCCGACCAGGCCCGCGACGACGTCATTTGGCCGGAAGGCGCCGATGGCATTGCCGAAGACGCCGGTCTGGCGAGCGAACACACCGGTACCGCCGATCTCGGCCGCTGCGCGCTCGCCGGGCCTGAGGATATCCTTGGGATCGACCGTCTCGAAGGACACGACGCCACCGATCGCGCCTGAACCGTAGATGTTGGCAACCGGGCCGCGCGTCACGTCGATGACGCGTACGAAAGAGGGATCGAGGAAGAAGGCGCCATTGGCATTATGGCCCGATCGCTGGAAATTCTGGCGCGCGCCGTCGACCGTCACCGCGACGCGGCCGAAATCCTGCAGGCCACGAATATTGATCGCGGTCGCGGGGTCGTTCGGGTTTTCCTGTGTCGAGACGCTGGGCATCTGGTTGAGGAGGGTCCCGAGCCTTTGCGGCTGCTGCGAACGGATCTCGTTGCGCGTCATCACAGAGACCGAGGCCAGCGCGTCAATCGCGCGCTCTTCCTGCTTGCTCGCCGTCACGGTGATCTCGTCCAGCGCAATCGGCGTAGCAGCGGAGGCTGGCGCCGGCTGGGATTGAGCATGAGCGCCGAGCGACCATAGCGCGATGGCAGCCACGGAAACGGAAGCGCGCAACAGCGCGGCGTGAGAATTCATACGTCCAGCCCCGAACCTGACCTGAAGATTTTGCAGCGACTGGCTGGCTGGACGCGGGCTGCGTGTGGCTGGCTGGCGCGGGCGGTCGCACCGTCCCGGCGCGCCGCTCTTGACCCTTTGTAGTAAAGCTGAATATCACCGTCAACAACGCTTAAGATTTACCCTTCCTTAGAATAATTAAAAACTGACAACTGCTTTAGATCACCTTTAGACGACGAGATGTCGCGCACTCTTGGCTAGACGAGATCGATTCCGATCCCATCTTCCATTGACGCGCAACCCGTGAAGCGGAGAGACCATCATGCCAAGCCCCCTGGCGCCTTCAAGGACGCTCGGCGCACGGCCCCATCGACGCGAACTGAGCGCCGCGATCGGACTGACGTTTCTGGCCGCCGCCGGCCTCTTTGCCCCGTCCACGCTCCCCAGCCCGGCCCAGGCACAAACTCCGGATCGCATCGTCGCTGTCGGCGGCGTGATCACCGAGGTGCTCTATGCACTCGGCCTGCAGGACCGGATCATCGGTGTCGACACCACCAGCCAGTTCCCCCCCGAGGCCCTGCGCGACAAGGCCAGCGTCGGCTATGTCCGTGCACTTTCGGCCGAAGGTGTGCTCTCCCTCAAGCCTTCGCTGGTTATTGCACTCGAGGGCGCCGGACCTCCCGGAGCGGTATCGCTGCTTAACGAGGCCGGGCTGCGCCTCGCCAGCATTCCGGAAGACAACTCGCCTGATGGCGTCGTCACCAAGATCCAGGCGATTGGCGCCGTCGCAGGTGCGGCCGAACCCGCGGCGCGCCTCGCGCAGCAGACGAAGCTGCGTTTCGACGAACTTCAGACGCTGCGCTCCAGCCTGCCGGCCAAGAAGCGCGTGCTCTTCGTCCTGTCGCTCCAGAACGGCCGCGTGCTGGTCGGCGGCCGCAACAGTTCGGCCGATGCGATCATCCAGATGGCCGGCGGCGTCAACGCCGCGACTGCGGTCGAGGGCTTCAAACCCCTGAACGACGAGGCCATCATCGCGGCCGCCCCCGACGTGATCCTGATGATGCGCAACAGCAGCAGCCATAATGCATCGCCGGAGGAAGTATTCGCCATGCCGACCTTCTCGCAGACCCCGGCCGCGGCGAAGATGGCGCTGGTCAGGATGGATGGCCTCTACCTGCTCGGCTTCGGGCCGCGCACACCGGCGGCAGCCCGCGACCTGATGGCAGCGCTCTACCCCGAGGCCGCGATCCCGCCGCTCAAGACCGCCGCTGCACCATGACGCTGGCCGTCCGTCCAGCCGACACGATGGCCACGGCCGCGCTCGCCAGCTTCGCAGCCGGACAACGGMGGCAGGCCGTTCTGGTCATCGTCGGCCTTGTTCTGCTCTGCGGCCTGTTGATGATCGTGGCCGTCGGGCAAGGTGCGTTCTCGATTCCGCCTGGCCGGGTCGCCGAGATCCTCTGGGCCAGGCTGACAGGCGAGACCGCCCTGCTGGAAGGGCGCGACGCGCTCGTCGTCCTCAATATCCGCCTCCCGCGCGTGCTGCTCGGCGCCCTCGTTGGCGCCGCACTCGCGATTTCCGGAGCCCTGATGCAAGGGCTCTTCCGCAATCCGCTCGCGGATCCCGGCCTCGTCGGCGTCTCCGCCGGCTCCGGCCTGGCAGCGGCTGCGACCATCGTGCTCGGTGACCGCCTTCTCGCCGGCCTGACGATGAAGCTGCCTTTTGCAGCCCTCCCGTTCGGCGCTTTCTGCGGCGGCCTGATTTCGACCCTGACCCTCTATCTCATTGCGACCCGCCAGGGTCGGACCTCGGTCGCGACCATGCTGCTCGCCGGTGTCGCGCTCGGCGCGCTTGCCGGCGCGCTGACCGGCGTCCTCGCCTTCATTTCCGACGACCGACAGCTGCGCGACCTGACCTTCTGGTCGCTCGGCAGCCTTGGCGGCGCGAGTTGGACCAAGCTCGTGGTCATCGCGCCCATCGTCCTGCCGCTGCTGCTGGCGGTGCCCCTCCTGGCCCGCGGGCTGAACGCTTTGATGCTCGGAGAGGCCGAAGCCTACCATCTCGGCATCCCGATCCAGCGCATCAAGGCGCTGGCGATCCTGCTCGTGGCCCTGGCCGTCGGCGCCAGCGTCGCCTCGGCCGGCGTGATCGGCTTCGTCGGCATCGTCGTGCCGCATCTGATCCGCCTCGCCATCGGCCCCGATCACCGGCTGTTGCTGCCGCTCTCGGCGCTCGGCGGAGCAACGCTTCTCGTCGCCGCAGATATCGTCGCGCGCCTGATCGTCGCCCCGGCCGAATTGCCGATCGGCATCGTCACTGCAGCACTCGGCGCGCCCTTCTTCCTGTGGCTCCTGCTGCGTCGCGCGGATGGTCTCGATGTCTGAGCCGATCAACAACGAGCCGATCCTCTCAGGCCGGTCCCTGAGCTTCATGGCCAGCGGGCGCGCGCTGGTCAGCGAGGCTTCGCTCGATCTCAAACCGGGCAAGACCACGATCCTGATCGGCCCCAACGGCGCCGGCAAATCGACCCTGCTCAAGCTGGTCACCGGCGAACTGAAGCCTGCCAATGGCGAGGTCCTGCTCGACGGCGAGCGCCTCTCCGCGATCCCGTCCTGGCGCCTGGCCTGCCAGCGGGCCGTGATGGCGCAGCACACGCGGCTCGCCTTTCCCTTCAGCGTCTATGAGGTCGCACGCCTCGGCGTGGACGGTGTCGGGCGCGCCTTGTCGCGTCAGCGCCGCGAAGCCCTCGTCGGCGAATGCCTGGCCTCGGCCGGCGTCGCCGAGCTCGCCGCGCGGCGTTATCAGACCTTGTCCGGTGGCGAGCAGCAGCGCGTGCAGTTCGCCCGCGTGCTCTGCCAACTCGAGGCCGGTCGCAGCGTCGCTGCGCGGCAGACCCTCTTCCTCGACGAGCCGATCGCCAGCCTCGACCTCTGCCATCAGCTCGCCCTGCTCGATATGGCACGCGCGATTGCGGCCCGCGGCGTGGCCGTGCTGATCGTGCTCCACGATATCAATCTCGCCGTGACCTATGCCGACCACCTCGTCGTGATGGACCGCGGCCGCATCGTCGCCCAGGGGGCGCCGGCAGCAACGCTGGATGACGCCTTGCTGCGCAATGTCTTCAAGGTCGACCTCAGCTTCAGCCGCGCGCCCGCCGCCGGCCTGCCCTTCCTCCTGCCCCAGCAGCACCGCCCCAACGCAGCCGCTTGATCCCCCGGAGCGGTTATTTTAAGCTTGAAATAATTGCTCCGAACCGGGGTCCGCGATCATGTCCGCTTCACCGCGCAGATTGTCCTACGGACGTTATCTTCAGGTCGACGATCTGCTGGCCTGCCAGACCCTGGAGAGCGTGAAGGCCGGCACGCCGGCCCATGACGAGATGCTCTTCATCATCGTCCATCAGGCCTATGAGCTCTGGTTCAAGCAAATCCTGCATGAGCTCGACCGCATCCAGCTCGACTTCTCGGCGAGCCCGGTCGCCGACGAGAATCTTGGCCGCATCGTCGCGGGCCTCGGCCGCATTCATGAGATCCTGAAGCTTCTGGTGGGCCAGCTCGACGTCCTGGAGACGATGACGCCCGCCGGCTTCCTCGAATTCCGCGACCTGTTGACCCCGGCCTCGGGTTTCCAGTCCGTGCAGTTCCGGCTGATCGAGAGCCGTCTCGGTCTCGCCGATACGCTCCGTCTCCGGATCGACGATCAGAGCATGCGCGAACGCCTCGCGCCCGAGGATCGTGCCAAACTCGACGCCGAGCATAGACCGTCCCTGCTATCTCAGCTTGACGCCTGGCTCGCGCGCACGCCCTTCGTCGCACTTGGCGACTACAGTTTCCGTGAAAGCTATCGTGCCGCCGTGACCGCGGCGCTACAGCGCGATGCGCGCAGCGTCGGCACCGATCCGTCCCTGCCGGAAGCGCAGCGCCAGGCCGATGCCGCCGCGATCGAAACGGCGCTCGCCCGCTTCCAGGCCCTGTTCGAGCCGGACGCCGCCGGCACAACCTGGCACATGTCGGCGCGCGCGATCGAAGCAGCCCTATTCATCGCGCTCTATCGCGACATGCCCGTGCTGCAGCTGCCCTTCCGGCTCCTGCAAAACCTGATGGACATCGACGAAAGCCTGACGCTCTGGCGCCTGCGCCATGCGCTCATGGTCGAGCGCATGATCGGCGTCCGGCCCGGCACCGGCGGCTCCTCGGGCTCGGGTTATTTGCGCGCCACGGCCGAGAAGCACCGCATCTTCATCGACCTCTTCCATCTCTCCAGTTATCTGCTCGCCGCCCGGGACCTGCCGGCCCTGCCCGAGGGGGTACGCCGGCGCATGGGCTTCAGCTACGGGGCGGCCTGATGCACGGCGACTGGACAGCTCATTTCAGCCGTTTCCGCAACGCGGCACCGGAGCGGATCAACCTCGCGGCGCATAGCCATCACGACTGGCCCGATGTCAGTTTCGCGGCGCAGGAACAGGCCTGGACCGACGCCGCCCGCCTCGCAGGCCATAAATGGAGCCTCGTCTTCGGCGAGCTGATTCCGGCGGTTCAGGCCGGCATCGCCCGCGAGCTCCGGCTTCCCGATCCGTCGAGCATCGCCTTTGCGCCGAACACCCACGAATTCCTGCGTCGCCTCCTCTCCTGCCTGCCAGCCGACCGCACCCCTCGCATACTGACGACGAGCGCCGAATTCCACACGGCTCGGCGGCAGCTCGCCCGACTGGCCGAAGAGCGACTGATCCAGCTCGACGAGATCGCCGCAGAGCCCTTCGCAACATTTCACGAGCGCCTCCGGACGGCGATCATCGCCGGTGGCCACGACCTGATCTATGTCAGCCAGGTCCTGTTCAATTCGGGAGCGACCTCAGGCGATCTCGCAGCGCTTGCCGGCGCAGTACMGTCCGAGGAAACCCTGGTCGCGATCGATGGCTATCACGGCTACCTCGCCCTGCCGACCGACCTTTCGGCGATTGCGGACCGCGTCTTCTACATCGCCGGAGGCTATAAATACGCGATGGCCGGCGAGGGCTGCTGCTTCGTGCACTGCCCGCCAGGTTATGGCCCGCGCCCGCGCGACACCGGCTGGTTTGCAGCCTTCGGCGCGCTCGCGGCTCCCCCCGGCAGCAGTGTCGGCTACTCCGCCGACGGCGGTCGCTTCCTCGGCGCCACCTTCGATCCCAGCGGGCTCTATCGCATGCGAGCCGTGCTGGCATGGCTGCAGGCCAACAGTCTCGCTGCGCATCACGTCCACGAGCACGCCATCTCCCTGATGCGGCAGTTCCTCTCCGGCCTCGATACGCTGACAATTCCCGGGCTATCCCCGGCCCAACTGATCACGCCCGTTGGCAATCCTGCGGCACATGGCAATTTCCTCGCCTTCCGCACCGCGGGAGCCGGAGCGCTGGAGGCGACACTGGCGAAGCACGGCATCGCCACGGATCATCGCGGCGACGTGTTGCGGTTCGGCTTTGGACTGGCGCTGTCGGACGGAGATGTGGCCGAGGCTCTCGATCGGATGAAGGCCCTGAACGCCTGATCGAAATCATCGGAATGATCGATTTTACGCCGGATTCATCGTGAATCCAGGCTTCACCATATCGCTCAACCGCCGGTTCACGGTCGCAGCGCCACATCTCCCGCAGAACCCGAAGCGGGAGATGAACCGTGACCAGACGCCTCGCCCCCATCGACCTGCTGCTTGCAGGCGCGATGTCCCTGCTGGCCCTTGCCTTCGCCGGCCGCCCCGCGCTCGCTCGCGAACTCGTCCAGTTCCAGGACCAGCGCTACTACCCAGGCACGATCGTGATCCGCACCGGCCAGCGCAGCCTCTATTTCGTCACGGCGCCTGGTGAGGCGATCCGCTACCAGATCGCCGTCGGCAAAGCCGGCAAGCAATGGCGCGGCGTCAAATATGTCGAGGAACTCGCAGTCGAGCCAGCCTGGAGTCCTCCGGCCGAGGTCAAGCGCGCCCAGCCGAACCTGCCCAACGTCATCGCCGGCGGCTCGCCCCGCAACCCGATGGGGGCCCGTGTCATCGGCCTCGGGCCGGGTGGTGAATACGCCATCCACGGCACCAACGCGCCGGGCACGATCGGARCAGCGGCCTCCTTTGGCTGCTTCCGGATGCACAACCCCGACGTGATCGATCTCTATGCCCGCGTCCGCATGGGCACGCCCGTGGTGGTCCTGCCTTAGATCATCTCTAGTGATTGCATCGGCTGTCCGCGAAAGCCGCAATCCACTTTTCGGACTGAGGCTTCAGAGGGCAACCGGCGACAATAATGGCCTTCCGGAAAAGAAGGCCGCGAGGTTGCCGATGAGCAAATCCTGCTGGGCATGCTGCGCCGATTCCGCGTTGGCGCCGATATGGGGCGTCAGCACCGCATTCTCGCAGGCCCGCAACCGCTCGGAGACATGCGGCTCGTTCTCGTAGACATCGAGCGCCGCACCCGCGATCACGCCCGCCTCGAGCGCGTCGCATAGCGCAGACTCATCCACGGCGATGCCGCGCGAGATATTGACGAGATGCGCTTGCGGACCGAGCGCCTTCAGTACCTCCGCGTTGATCGCGTAGCGGTTCTCGGCACTGGCACGCACCGAAACGACCAGCAGGTCCGCCCAGTGAGCCAGCCCGAGCAGGCTGTCGTGATAGAGATAGGGCAGGTCTGCGCGCGGCGACCGATTATGGTAGCCGATCGTCATGTCGAAGGCCGCAGCGCGACTGGCAATGCGGGCACCAATGGCGCCAAGTCCGTAAATGCCCAGCTTGCGACCAGCCAGTCCAGGCACATGCGCCATCCGCGCGACCGCATTGCCTTGCCATCGTCCGGCGCGCAGGAACCGGTCTCCGCTATTGATCTGCCGCGCGCTGGCCAGGAGCAGGCCCATGGCAAATTCCGCGACGCTTGTCGCGTTGCTGTCGGCGGCATTGCTCAGCAGGATGCCGCGCTCCTTGGCGCGCACCCGGTCGACCCCCTCGAAACCCGTGCCGTAGCACGCGATCAACCGCAGCTTCGGCAGGGCATCGATCAACGCCGCATCCGTCTTGTGGCTGCCGATGGTCAGGAGAGCCTGAACCTCCTCGGCCCCTGCCGGCAACGCATCCGGAGCTGAGCGCGCCATCGGGCCAAGCAATGTGTAGCTTTCGTTCAGACGCGCGACGAGCCGATCAGGCAGGCGCGGCGCCATGAGGATGGTCGGCTTCATCAGGAATCAAGCTCCATGGCGGTGTTGCATCGCAACATCGAACGGCAGCTTGCTCAACCCGTTTCGGAGCGGGGACCGCCATCTCGCCGACGCAATGCAACCGCTCTGAACGCCTCGCCGAAAAAGGCCAACATCGCCTAGCGTAACCTCTCGCCTGCGACAAAGAAGCGCGTTAACGTTTGCTTGCACGACTTCAATCGCGCTCGGGCCTGAAGCACCGAGCCCAACAGGGGCTATCGATGGATCATCTCGCCGACGTCAAGAAATACGCCAGGAAGGCCGTCAACGAAGCTGCCTTTGCCGGTATGTCCAAATCTTACGCGCTCGTCATGGGCAAGCCCGACACCCGCTTCGTCGCCTGCACGGATCCGGCCGAACTGGAGCGCGTCCGCGAGAACTTCCTGAAGAAGAAACTCGGTCTCAAGAGCGCCGATCTCGATGCATCCATCAAGGCAACCTGCGAGCATATGAAGGACGACAAGACCAAGTCGCGCCTGACCTTCTACTACCTGCTGGCCGAGCACTACGGGAAGCTGGATCTCTTCGTGAAGAAGTAAGACGCGCCCTGCGCGCATGCCCGGGCTGGCCCCGGGCATCCTGGATCACAAATCTATTCCAGGACGAGATGGTCGGCTCCAGGCCGACCATATTGCCTATCCGCTTCTCGCCACGCTCAGCGATAGAGGTCCGCGCGCGTCAGCGGCAGACCCGATGGTCCCTTGCGCCGCTTCGAGACCAGCGTCTGGTTGATCAGCGCGCCACCGCGCTCGAAGGCGAGCGAACAGCCCGCGAGATAGAGCAGCCACATCCGCGTCCGCTCGGGACCGATCTCCGCCTCGGCCTCGGCCTTGCGTGCATTCAGCCGCTCGAACCATAGCCGCGTCGTGCGCTGGTAATGYTCGCRCCACCCCTCGACATCATGCACCTCGAAGCCATGGCGCTCGAGATTGGCGATCGACATGCCGAGATGGTCGAGTTCACCGCCCGGGAAGATATAGCGCACCAACGCCCGGTACTCGGCCGGCATCTTGTTGAAGGCGCGCTCGGTCTTCTTGGCTCGCCGCGAGATCGTATGGTGCAAATAGAGACCGCGCGGCTTGAGCAGCCGGTTCACCGCCTGGAAATAGGCCGGGTGATTGCGGATGCCGACATGCTCGAACATGCCGATCGAGGAGATCTTGTCGAAGACCCCCTCCATCTCCGTGAAATCCTTGAGATGCAGCGTGACCTTGTCCTGAAGACCGAGTCGCTCGACCTTCTCGCGAGCCAGCGCGAGCTGCTCCTCGGCAAGCGTCACGCCATGTGCCTCGACACCATAATGCTGCGCGGCATGGCAGATCAGCGCGCCCCAGCCGCAGCCGATATCGAGCAGCTTCTCGCCGGGCTGCAGGCGTAGCTTGCGGCAGATCATGTCGAGCTTGTCGCGCTGCGCCCGCTCGAGATCGGTATGATCCTCGGTAAAATAGGCGCAGGTGTAGACCATCTCCTCATCGAGGAAGAGCCGGTAGAACGCGTTCGAAACGTCGTAATGATAGGCGATATTGGCCTTGTTGGTGGCGGGAGCGCCATCGCGGGTGGCCTTGTCGCCCTGCAGGTGCTCGACGGCCTGCGGCGCAGCGCCGGGCGCGAGCAGGAAGCGCCTCACGACATCGAACACCGCCGATTTCGGGATACCGCGCGCCAGCCGCGCGACCTTTCCCTCCGGGCGCGCCGCCGCGAGATCGAAGATCGTTCCGTTCACGATCGCGATCCGGTCGGTGACATGCAGATGCAGCAGCGTGTCGAGCTTCGGCTTGCGGAGCAGCGCTGCAACGGCGCCGGAGTCGCGGATCGCGATCGCAAGGCCGTCCTCAGGCCACTCGGAGGGGATGCGGCTCCCGTCCCATAATGCGAAGCCGAGCTTCAATCCAAGTTTCTGGTGTGCCTCGGTCAGAAGTCGCCGCAAGGCGGCGAGGCGTTTGGTGTCGCGATCCATGCGTGGCCGATCCATCCCCGTCCCGACCTGTTTGACGGCAGGCGTGGGGCTTGGCAACCACCCGTCAGAAATCGCTCGCGATTCCCTTCACTTCCCAGTCGTCGTAGCGCACCGGATCGAGACCACCGCGGCCGTTGAGCTCCTTGTCACGCTTYGCCGCCGCCGCCTTGGCGTCGATCTCGGCGCGTCGCGCCTGTGCTTCGGCCAATGCGCGCTGCGCCGCCGGCGAAAGGCTCCTGGCCCGATCGGTCTCGCTCGTCAGGACTGCGGCTTGATCCTTGGCCGAGGCTTGATCCTTGGCCGAAGTTTGATCCTTGGCAATGTCGTTCGGCATTGGCACAGCGCTCTCTTGCGGGATCGGCATGGTCTTCACCACATAAGGCGCAAATCCGCATTCGGGGAGAGCGAATTCATCATCCCGGACTGCGACCGACAAAGGGGACCAAGATGAACTACGTCCGCACCGGCATCCTGATGGCCGGCCTCACCGCGCTCTTCGCCGTGGTCGGCTATCTGCTCGGCGGCGCGGGCGGCATGCTGATCGCGCTCGGGATCGCCGCCGCGACCAATCTCTACAGCTACTGGAATTCGGATCGGCTCGCGCTCGCCTCCCACAATGCCCATGAGGTCGACGAGCGCAGCGCGCCCGAACTCTATGGCATGGTGCGCGACCTTGCCGCGCGCGCCAACATGCCGATGCCGAGGGTCTACCTGATCGACGAGGAGCAGCCCAACGCCTTCGCCACCGGGCGGAACCCGCAGAACGCAGCCGTCGCCGCGACCACGGGCATCCTGCGCACGCTGAGCTACGATGAGCTCGCCGGCGTGATGGCACACGAGCTTGCCCACATCAAAAATCACGACACCCTGACGATGACCATCACCGCGACCATGGCGGGCGCAATCTCCTCGCTCACCACCTTTGGCATGTTCTTCGGCTCGCGCGAGAACCGGCCGGGATTGCTGGTGCAGATCCTGATTTCGGTGCTCGCGCCGATGGCCGCGATGGTGATCCAGATGGCGATCTCGCGTTCCCGCGAGTACGAGGCGGACCGGCTCGGCGGCGAAATCTGCGGCAATCCGGTCGCGCTCGCGGACGCGCTTGCCAAGATCGCCGGGGGCGTCGCGCATATTCCGAACGAGACGGCGGAGGCCAAGCCTGCTACGGCCCACATGTTCATCATCAATCCCCTGAGCGGACGCGGCATGGATTCTCTGTTTTCGACCCACCCCGACACCGGCAATCGAATCGCCGCCTTGATGGAACAGGCGCGCGCCATGGGTATCGGCCGGGGTCGCAATGCCGGCGGCTTCACCAGCCAGGCCGCACAGAGCCCGTGGAACGGCTCCCACAAGCCCGGCCCGTGGGGCTGAGATGACTGAACAGGACAATTCGCGCGGCAAACCGGCACCGGCTCCCGCCCGGCCAGCCGATGATGCCCCGGGTCTGCCGGCGCGCCGCCTTGCAGCGAACCTGATCGACGAGGTGCTCCGGGCCGGCACCGCGCTCGACGAAACCTATGAACGCATGAGCCCGGCCTTCGGGCTCGACGCCGCCGACGCAGCACTGGCGCGCGCCATCGCCATCACCGCCTTCCGCCGGCTCGGCACGATCCAGCACGCCATCAATGCGCGGCTCGAACGCGGCAGCCCGAAGAATTCGGGCCCGTTCGAGCCGATTCTGGTCGCCGGCGCGGCCCAGATCCTGTTCCTCGACGTGCCGGATCATGCCGCCGTCGATCTCGCGATCCGCCATCTCCACGAGGATGCGCGTTCGGCCCGCTATGTCGCGCTGGGCAATGCGTTGCTGCGCCGGCTTGCCCGCGAGCGCGACGCGA
The DNA here is from genome assembly GCF_056396265.1 of Allobosea sp. 05T422_2. NCBI lineage: Bacteria > Pseudomonadati > Pseudomonadota > Alphaproteobacteria > Hyphomicrobiales > Alloboseaceae > Allobosea > Allobosea sp. 05T422_2. The sequence goes on from NZ_JBFTLD010000015.1 coordinate 27,559, forward strand.
TCCTGAACGGAAGCGCCGCCCCCTTTGCCGACACCCCGCCCTGGCTCGCCGAAAGCTGGCGCAGCGCCTATGGCGATGAAACGGCCGCCGCCATCGCAGCAAGCCACGCCGACGAGCCGCCGCTCGATCTGAGCGTGAAGGGTGACGCCGAAGGCTGGGCCGAGAAACTCGGCGGCATCGTGCTGCCGACCGGATCGGTGCGTCTGCGCGAACGCTCGCMGGTGCCGAGCCTGCCTGGCTTTGCGGAAGGCGAATGGTGGGTGCAGGACGCCGCCGCCGCACTGCCGGCGCTGCTGCTGGCGCCCAAGCCGGGCGAACGCATCGCCGATCTCTGCGCCGCGCCGGGCGGAAAGACGGCACAGCTCGCGGCAGCCGGCGCCGCCGTGACCGCAGTCGATCGTTCGGCGCCGCGCTTGCGCCGCCTGCGCGCCAATCTGGAACGGCTCGGGCTCACGGCCGAGATCCTGGCGACCGACGCCGCAAACTGGCAGGCCGAGCCGTTCGACGCGGTTCTGCTCGACGCCCCCTGCAGCGCCACGGGCACGATCCGCCGCCATCCCGATGTCGCCTGGACGAAGACACCCGAGGATCGCGACAAGCTCGCCGCACTCCAGGCCCGGCTGCTCGACGCGGCGGCGCGCCTGACGCGGCCCGGCGGCCGCCTGGTCTACTGCACCTGTTCGCTTGAACCGGAAGAGGGCGAGAACCAGATCGACGCCTTCCTCGCCGCGAACCCGGATTTTGCGCGCGTGCCGATCAAGCCCGAGGATATCGGCGGCCTCCCTGAGGCGATCAACGCCGCCGGCGACCTTCGTACCTTGCCGCATCAGCTTCGCGGCGAAAGCCCGCGGCTCTCAGGATGGACAGGATTTTACGCAAGCCGTCTGATCAGGCTATGACGAAACCGGGATTCGCAGGGCGCGACCACGTCCTCCGGGACGATTCGCATCGGGACGGGGTGAGCGGGGGCATTGAACGGCTGGACTGAGCGTAGGGGGCTTGCCCAGGCGGCGATCGGTCGGGCTGCGCGGCGTACGCGTGGCCAGTTCGTCGGCGCCGCGCGGAAGCTCTGGCCTTTCGGCCATGTCCAGGCCACCCGTCTGCTCTTTGCTCCGCATGATTTGCGCACCGCCGATCCGACTACGGCCGGCGATATCTATTCCGGGTATTATGCTTTCGCCGGACGCACGCTGAGAACCCATGGCGAATCGCCCTTCGACTGCCAGCCGCCGAGCGAGGGCTGGTCCGAGGCCCTGTACGGCTTCTCCTGGCTTCGGCACATGCGCGCCGCCGATACCGCGATCGCCCGCGCCAATGCGCGCGCGCTGGTCGACGAGTTCATCGACAGGCGGCACGACCGCAGCGAGATCGCAAGGCAGCCGGCTGTCGCCGCGCGTCGACTGATCTCCTTCCTGTCGCATTCGCCGCTCCTTCTCGAGGGCGCAGATCACGCTTTCTACGAGCGCTTCATCCGCCATGTCGGGCGGCTGACGGAGCGGCTGACGCTGACGCTGTCCGGCGCGGTCGATGGCGCAGCGCGGCTGCAATGCCTGATCGCAGTGACCTTCGCCGCGATCAGCCTCGACGGCCAGGAGCGCCGGCTGAGGCGCGCCGAGGCCGCCCTGTCCGACGAGCTCGACGTCCAGATCCTGCCCGATGGCGGCCATCTCAGCCGCAATCCGCGGCTGATCATCGAGTTGCTGCTCGATCTCCTGCCCCTGCGCGAGACATTCGTCGCGCGCGGGCTCGAACCTCCGCGCAGTGTCCTCATGGCGATCGAGCGGATGATGCCGCATCTGCGGCTGTTCCGGCATGGCGACGGCTCGCTCGCCCTCTTCAACGGCATGGGCATTACCCCGCCCGATCTGATGGCTACGCTCGCGGCCTATGACGACGCCCGCGCGCGGCCGATCGAGCATGCCGCCTATTCCGGCTATGATCGGCTCGGCGCCGGCCGCAGCACCGTGGTGGTCGATGCCGGCGCGGCGCCGCGAGGGGCCAACTCGGTCGAGGCCCATGCAGGTTGCCTGTCCTTCGAGTTCTCAAGCGGCAGCCAGCGCATCATCGTCAATTGCGGCGCCAGCCGTTTCGGACCGCCCGAGCTCCGGCTGGCCGCGCGTAGCACCGCAGCCCATTCCACGGTGATCCTGGCGGAGCGCTCCAGCGCCTCCTTCGGCCTCGTACTCGGTGAACACCGCATCATCGCCGGCCCCTCCGACGTGCGCGTCGCGCGGCAGGACAGCGAGGCAGGCCATGAATGGGTCGCGAGCCATGATGGCTACCATCGCAATCTCGGCGCCCTGCACACCCGCCGCCTGCTGCTCAGCAATGACGGCACGACGCTGACAGGCGAAGACGAGATCGCCCTGCCCAAGGGAACCGAAACCCTGCCGGCCGTGGCACGCTTCCACCTGCACCCCGGTATCCGAACGAGCCTGATCCGCGAGGGCGAAGGCGCCCTGCTCGCGCTGCCATCCGGCGAAGTCTGGGAGTTCGAAGCCTCCGGCCTTGCCGTCACGATCGAGGAAAGCATCTTCCTCGCCGCAGCCGACGGCAAACGGAGAACCGAGCAGTTGACGATCAGCTTCGACGCTGCCGTGACGCCGCAAGTCACCTGGCGCTTGACCCGCGTCGGCACGGCACCGCGGGCAACGCGGTCGCATGAACGGGGCGGACCCGAGGCACAACCGCCGCTTTGACGGCGGGACGCCGCTCCGGACACCGCCCTTTGCATCCAGGGCCCGGCATGATACGGCCCCGCCAAGCCGCCTTCATTGCACTGCACACCGGATTGTCCCGATGCCGACTGAGCTTCGCCGCGTCGAACGCGCCCTTCTTTCCGTCTCCGACAAGACGGGGCTGATCGAATTCGCGCGCGCCCTTCACCGTCTTGGCATCGCGCTGGTTTCGACCGGCGGCACCGCCAAGGCGATCGCCGAGGCCGGCCTGCCCGTCACCGATGTCTCCGATCTCACCGGTTTCCCGGAAATGATGGACGGTCGCGTCAAGACGCTGCACCCCAAGGTGCATGGCGGCCTTCTCGCCATCCGCTCGCATCCCGAGCATCAGGCCTCGATGCTCGGCCACGGCATCGCGCCGATCGACCTGCTCGTCGTCAATCTCTATCCGTTCGAAGCAACCGTCGCCGCCGGCCGCGCCTATGACGACTGCATCGAGAACATCGATATCGGCGGCCCCGCGATGATCCGCGCCGCCGCCAAGAACCACAACGACGTTGCCGTCGTGGTGGACGCGTCGGACTATGCCGCCGTCCTTGGGGAACTCGAGAGCCAGAAGGGCGCGACCACGCTGACGCTGCGCCGCAAGCTCGCCCAGAAGGCCTATGCCCGCACCGCCGCCTATGACGCCGCGATCTCGAACTGGTTCGCCAACGAGCTGGCGGAGACATCCCCGGCCTACCGCGCCCTCGGTGGCGGCCTCGCCGAGACGCTGCGCTACGGCGAGAACCCGCATCAATGGGCCGCGTTCTACCGCACCCCCGAGCAGCGCCCCGGTGTCGCGACTGCCCGCCAGGTCCAGGGCAAGCAGCTCTCCTACAACAACATCAACGACACTGACGCCGCCTTCGAATGCGTCGCCGAGTTCGATCCTGCAGTCTCGGCCGCCTGCGTCATCGTCAAGCACGCCAATCCCTGCGGCGTCGCCAGCGGCAGCTCGCTGCTCGAGGCCTATGAGAAGGCGCTGGCCTGCGACCCGGTCTCGGCCTTCGGCGGCATCGTCGCGCTCAACCGCAGGCTTGATGCCGAGGCGGCACGGAAGATCGTCGAGGTCTTCACCGAAGTGATCATCGCGCCCGAAGCCGATGACGAGGCGATCGCGATGATCGCCGCCAAGAAGAACCTGCGGCTGCTGCTGACCGGCGGCCTGCCCGATCCGCGCGGCGGCGGGCTGTCGCTGCGCACCGTTTCCGGCGGCTTTCTCGCACAGGCTCGGGACAACGCCGTCGTCGACGACATGGAACTGCGGGTCGTGACCAAGCGCGCGCCGAGCGAGGCCGAGCTCGCCGATCTTCGCTTCGCCTTCCGCGTCGCCAAGCACGTCAAGTCGAACGCCATCGTCTACGTGAAGGGTCAGGCGACTGTCGGCATCGGCGCGGGCCAGATGAGCCGCGTCGATTCCTCGCGCATCGCGGCCTGGAAGGCGAGCGAGGCTGCGAAGGCTGCTGGCGTTGCCGAGAGCCTCGCCAAGGGCTCGGTCGTGGCCTCCGACGCCTTCTTCCCCTTCGCCGACGGCCTGCTTGCCGCGGCCGAGGCCGGTGCCACGGCGGTGATCCAGCCCGGCGGCTCGATGCGCGACGACGAAGTGATCAAGGCGGCCGACGAGGCCGGCCTCGCCATGGTCTTCACCGGCCATCGCCACTTCCGCCACTGAGGCGCGGACGCCGCAAGGGCCGCTCTCGACCACGGGCGCGGCCTGGTCCTATTCTGCCGGCGTCGCGAGCGAGGCCGGCATGACGCAGACCCATCAGCGGCGCACGCCCTTGCGGACGCGCGTTGCACACGAACACGCCAAGGTCAGCTTCGTCGAGCTGTTCTTCGATCTCGTCTTCGTCTTCGCGATCACGCAGATCTCGCACACATTGCTGGAGCATTTCACGCTGCTTGGGCTCGCCCAGGCCACGCTGCTGCTCGGCGCGGTCTGGTGGGCCTGGGTCTGCACGAGCTGGGTGACCAACTGGCTCGACCCCGACTCGACGCCGGTCCGTCTGATGCTGTTCGTGCTGATGTTCATCGGCCTGGCGCTCACGACCTCGCTGCCGGGCGCATTCGAGGATCGCGGCCTGATCTTCGCCTGCGCCTATGTCGCGATGCAGCTTGGACGCAGCGTCTTCACGCTGATCAGCCTACGGGGCCGCAGCCCCGCCAACTACCGGAACTTCCAACGCATATGCCTCTGGTTCGCGCTGTCCGGCGTGTTCTGGATCATCGGCGGATTAGCCGATGGCGGTCTCCGCTTCGGGTTCTGGGCGCTCGCACTTGCGCTTGAATATGGCGCGCCCTGGATCGGCTTCAGGGTGCCTGGTCTCGGCCGCTCCAGCACCGCCGAATGGGATATCGAAGGCGCGCATCTTGCCGAACGATGCGCGCTCTTCATCATCATCGCGCTCGGTGAATCCGTACTGGTGACGGGCGCCACCGCATCGAAGCTGGCAGCAACGCTGCCCAATTCGCTTGCCTTCGCCAATGCCTTTCTCAGCTCCGTCGCGATGTGGTGGTTGTATTTTCATGTCGGCGCCGAGCGCGGCAGCCAGCGCATCTCCATGGCGGAAGATCCGGGCTCGCTGGCTCGCAGCGCCTACACCTTCATCCCTCTGCCTCTCGTCGCCGGAATCATCCTGGTCGCCGTCGGCGACGAGTTCGTGCTCGCGCACCCGACCGGCCACACCGAGCTCAAGGTGGCGATCGCCGTCATCGCGGGGCCGATCTTCTACGTGATCGGAAATCTGCTCTTCAAGAAGGCCACGGCAGGATGGTATCCGCTGTCCCACCTCGTCGGGCTTGGACTGCTGGTCCTCTGGGCTCCGACGGGCGCGATCCTGCCGCCGCTCGCGCTGAGCTTCGGTGCAACGCTCATCCTGGTCCTGGTCGCGGCCTGGGAAACGCTCTCGCTTCGGCCGAAGGAGGCCTGACGCATGCATACGATGAAGATGCTCTCGGMCGGCTTTGCGCTGCTCGGCCTGCTGCTGTTCCTGGCGCCGCGGTTGAACCGCAGCAGCGCGCACCCCATCGCCTATGCGGTCAAACTGTTCATTCCGCTCTGGCTCGCGGTTTCGCTGATCAATCTCGTCGTTGGCGTGACCCGCGCCGGCTACACGGTTCTCGAGGAGGCTCCGATCCTGCTCATCGTCTTCGGCATCCCGATGGCGATCGCGCTGCTGCTACGCTGGTTCTTTGGAAAGGCCTCGGCATGAGTCTCGAATCGGTTMGCTCGTTCTTCGCGGAGCACGCGCCGGACATCGCCATCATCGAGACTGCAGAGAGCAGTGCGACGGTCTCGCTAGCCGCGGCGGCTCATGGCGTCGAGCCGGCGCAGATCGCCAAGACGCTCTCGCTCCGGATCGGCGAGCGGGTCGTGCTGGTCGTCGCGCGCGGCGATGCGCGGCTGGACAACCGCAAGGCCAAGGCGGCCTTTGGCGGCAAGCCGCGCATGCTCGATGCCGGCGAGGTCACCGAGATCACCGGCCATCCGGTCGGAGGCGTCTGCCCCTTCGGGCTTGCCTCCCCGCTGCCGGTCTATTGCGACATCACGCTGAAGGCCTTCGACGAAGTCGTGCCGGCTGCCGGATCCACCCAGAGCGCACTCCGCATCAGCCCGCAACGCATGGTCGAGCTGACCAAGGCCGAATGGGTCGATGTCTGCCAGGAACCGGCCTGACGGGCCTCAGCCCTTGCCGCCGACGCGCTCGATCAAGGCCATTGCAGCAGCCGGGTTGCGGATCTTGTCGCCGCTGATGACATATAAAAAGACATCGCGGCCGCCCTGCACTCCTGCGGGCGTCGCGACTGTGTCGAGATCCTTCGGCACCTCGCCTTCCGCCCAGCGACGGGCACGCTCGGCCCAGGCGTCCAGGTCTGTGGCCGAATAGCCGTTTGGTTCGGCCTCCTGCGTGCCCATGATGCGGCTATAGACGAAAGGCGCCGTCGGATCGGCAATCTGCGTGTATTTGGAATCCGCTGCAGTGACGACCGCTACGCCGTATTCGCGCAGCAGCGCGACGAAGTCCGGCGAGCGAAAACTGTCATGGCGAACCTCGACGGCGTGGCGGAGCGCGCGGCCTTCGACGGATTTCGGCAGCAGTTTCAGGAAAGCCTCGAAATCCACCGGGTCGAAGGCCTTGGTCGCCATGAACTGCCAGTTGATCGGGCCGAGCTTCTCCCTGAGCTCCAGCACGCCGCCCGTGATGAATTTCTCGATCGAGGGGCCAGCTTCCGCAAGCACGCGGCGGTTGGTGATATAGCGTGAACCCTTCAACGAGAAGACGAAGCCGTCCGGCGTCTCCTCGCGCCATTTGGCGAAGCTTTCGGGCTTCTGCGAGCCGTAATAGGTTCCGTTGATCTCGATCGAAGTCAGCTTGCTGCTGGCATATTCGAGCTCACGCTTCTGGGAGAGACCGTCAGGGTAAAAGCTGCCGCGCCAAGGCTCGAAAACCCAGCCTCCGATGCCGATCCTGATGGCGCCCTTTGCTGCTGCGGACATGACGGCTCCTCGTTCAAGCTGGCTGGCGGCATTCTTGTCGCAAACGGGCATTGAGACCACCCGCTTTCGGAGAGCCGTCCCAACCCGTCTCGTCATATCGTGGCCAAACGGCTTGTCAGCGCCTGTCAGCAGGCGTTCGACGACCCGGCCTCAGCCGTCGCGCAACCGCTTGTGCAGACCAGCGGCGTCCAGGCCGCCCAGATCCAGCAACGGCAGGAGATCGTTCTCCGCCCTGAAATCCCGCGCGCAGACCGCATTGAACAGCGCGATGCCGGCCTGATGCAACGGCACTGCCACGCCCGTGACGGCACCGAGCAGTTCGAGCGGCACGAGCCCGAAGGGCACGTCCTCGGTGATGAAGCGGGTATCGAGCGTCTTCGGCCCCATCAGCTCCGGGCGCATGGCATAGACCGCGGCAGCCATCTCGCCGACAGGGCCAGGCGTGACGCCGAAGGACAGGGCATAGTGATCCTGCACACTGCGCACCGCGAGTCCGAAGGCCGCCGCAAGCGCGAGCCGCTCCGCGTCCATCGCATCGATGATGCGGCCGACGCCGCGCGTCGTGCTCCCGTAATTCGGCCAATCCTCGCCCTGTTCCGCGCGGGTCAGATTGCACAGCATGCTCGCCATATGGCCGGGCGGATTGAGGTTGCTCAGCATGATGGCGAGCAGGTCTTCACGGGGCTCGAACCGATCGCCGAACAATGCCTGGCAGATCGAGTGCCCCTCCGCTGCGAAGCGTCGCGGCACGGTCGCGACGTCGAGCCGGGCACGGATGCCGGAGATGTTGACGCTGCGCGGCCCCGTCTTGCGCGCGGTCAGCGCGGTCGTCGCCCAGGCGGCAATCGGCAGCGTGATCCCGCGCTTCGCCAACAGGTCATGCATATAGAGTGCGGCAAAGGAGCTATGCGCGCTGATGACCACGCTCTGGCCGTGATGCAGATGCTCCGAAAGCGTTTCCAGCACGGTTCGGAAGCCATTGGCCGGCACCGCCACGATGACGGTTTCGGCGCCCGCCACGGCGTCCGCACAGCTCTGCGCGACCGCGATGGGCAAGGATGCGACGATCTTCCCGGTTACCGTCAGTTCCGCGCGCCCGGCGAAATCCGCCAGCTCCGCTCCGCTCGGCGACCACAGCACCGGCTGATGCCCCTGTTGCGTCAGATAGGCGGCATAGCCTCGGCCGATACCGCCGGAGCCGATGATGGCGACACGCATGTTCGATGGACTCTTGCTGCGTGGACGGCTCAGTCGCGAACCGGTTCGCCGAGCGTATGCATCAGCCGGTTGGCCCAGCCGAAGATCGAGGCGGAAAGGATCAGGTMGAGGATTTCAAGCTTCGACAGTCCAAGATCGCGCAACGCGGCAATATCCGCCGGTGTCGCCTCGGACGGCGTCTTCGAGAGCCTGACCGCGAAATCGAAGATCGCCTGCTGGTGTTCCTCCAGCTCGGCATCGACGCCATCGGCGAAGATTGCTTCGATCACGTCTGTCCGCTTCGTCAACTGGTTGAAGCGCGAGGCATGCACTGCCGCGCAATAGACGCAGCGATTGACGATCGAGGCGCCGACTGCCCCAAGCTCCCGTTCGGCCGAGGACAGTCCGCCCTTGCCATACATGATCGCGTTGAAGAGCGGCGAGCGCACCTTCAGGGATTCGGGATCATGCGCGAGCGTGAGGACATAGGCCGAAACCTTCTTGTTCGACGGCGTGATCTGCAGCGCATCGAGCTGCTCCGGCGTCGCGTCCTCGAGCGCGACCGGCGTGACATAGGGCGACCAGCGCGGCACCTCGGCCGTGAACTCATGGACCGGAACGCTCACAGGACCTCCTCCAGCAGCCGCAGGCCGGCAATCACGCGGACCTGATAATTGACGAAGGCAGCAAGCTCGGCGAGCCGGACGATGTCGGGCTCCGCGATGCCTGCCGCCTTGAGCGCCTCGATATCCGCCCGCGTCGCGTCCTTGACCGTCTTCGTCAGGATGTCGACATGACGCGTGACCGCGATGAGCCGCGCATCCGCGCCGTGTTGCTCAAGGGCCGCGCCCGAAGCGATCGCCGCCAACGCGGAGGTCTCTCCGGCTTGGCCGAGCAGTTCCCGGTAGTGAGCGGCCAGCCCGGAATCCCCGTTCCATCGGGCCATCCTGACCGCCAGCGCCGCACGTTMGGCATGGCTCAGACCGCCCGGCTCGCGCGGCAGCAGGACCGCGTCATGGCTGGCCTGGCTCATCTCCATGATCCCGGAGCGCTCTGATACGGCGTCCGCAAGTTGGGAGCCCGCCTTCAGCCCCGCCAGGCTCTCGATCAGATTCGTCCCGCTCAATCCCATCTCCCCTCGCCGTGACGAGCGATGTTTAGGATCGGCGAAGGCGAAGGTCCACCCGTCGATCTATGCGGGTCCGGTTGCCGGCTATATGACAGATTCATGATCCGACGCGCGGCACGTCTCTGCCTTGCCTTTGCGGCTTTCGCCTGGCTTGCCGCCGGCCCGGCAGAAGCTCGCCGCGTCCAGATCATCACCTCGTTCCCGCCCGCCTTCTTCGAGCCCTTCCGGACGGCCTTTCGCAATCGGCACCCGGACATCGCGGTCGAGGTCGTGCAGCGCAAGACCACCGCAGCCGTTGCGGATATCCGGACGCAGCAGCGTCAGGAGGCCGATCTGTTCTGGGCCTCGGCGCCCGACGCCTTCGAGTTGCTGAAACGGAGCAGGCTGCTGGCACCGCTGCAGGCCCGGGCGACCGGCGCCCCCGAGACCATCGCGGGCTACCCCGTCAACGATCCGGATGGGCACTATCTCGGCTTTGCCGTCTCGGGCTACGGGCTGGTCTACAACCCGTCCTATCTTGCGGCGCGTGGGCTCCCGGTACCGCGCAACTGGGCCGACCTTGCCGCCCCCGCCTATGCCGGCCATATCGGCCTGACCTCGCCGGCCCGCTCCGGCACGACGCACCTGATGGTCGAAGCCCTGCTGCAATCGCTCGGCTGGGAACGTGGCTGGGCGCTCTGGTCCGAGATCGGGGGCAATCTCGCCACCATCACGGCGCGCAGTTTCGGGGTGACGGCCGGTGTGGCGCGCGGCCGCTTCGGCATCGGTATCTCGATCGATTTCCTGGCAGAAACCGCCGGCGCGGAGGGCGAGACCAGCCGCTTCCTGCTGCCGGAGGAGACGCTCTTCGCACCAGCCAGCATCGCACGACTGGCAACGTCACCCAATCCGAAGGAAGCCGAGCTCTTCATCGACTTCGTGCTCTCGCCCGAGGGCCAGAAACTGCTGCGCGAGCCGCGGATCGGCCGGCTTGCGGTCTCACCGGCTGCCTATGGTGCCGACGAGGCGCCGCCGCATCTTTCGGACCTGTCGGGGCTCTTCAACCGGACACGCTTCGATGCCGGGCTGTCGGCCGGCCGCTACGAATTGGTCAACATCATCTTCGACGAGTGGATCACCTTCCGCCGCGCGGAGCATGCCCGGCTCTGGCGCAGCCTCCAGGGGCTGGAGGCCGCGCTTCTCGCCTATCCCGACKGGAAGGCTGCCCGCCTCCTAACCGAAGCGCGCAGAGCGCTGGTGCGGCCGCCCATCTCCGCCTCGGAACTCGGCCAGCCCGAACGCTTTCGCGATCTTGTGCGTGTGCCTCGGGGCCTGGCCGTTCCCGAGGCGCAGGCGCGTATCGAAGCCGAGATCCGCAGCGCAATCGCAGCCCAGGCCGCGGACGCCGCCGTCAGGTTGCGACAGGCTGCCGAGCGGCTCGCCGCCGCAGGGTGGACCAACTCGGATGACGGGCTGGCCGGAGGGCTGCCATGAGGCGCCTCTGGCAAGGCCGGCGCTTCGGCATCGGCGAACGCCTGATCGCCGCCTTTCTCGGCGTCGGTCTGTTCGCCGTCGGCGCCGGCATCGTCGGCGTCATCTCCTATGAGCGCCTGAGCACGGAACTGGCAGCCATCGCCCGCGATCATCTKCCGGGCCTGGCCTCGTCGGCGAGGCTCGCCGAAGCCAGCGCGCGCGTCATCGCCAGCATGCCCGAGCTTGCCAATGCCGAGCGGCGCGACGCCTATGAACGCAGCCGACGACTTGTCGGAGAACGGCTGGACGAGCTCGATCGGGTCCTGGCCGAGCGGGCCGAGGGAGGGTTCGCTTCGCCCGCCCTCGCCGCGGTTGCGACGGAAATCCGCAGCAATCTCAAAGCCATCGATGCGGTCTCGGGGCGGCGCTTCCCGCTTGGCGAGCGCAATCGCGCCATCGGTGAGGAACTGCGCTGKCTCCAGGCCGATCTCCTCGACGAAATCGAGCCGCTCACCGACGATGCCCGCTTCAATATCGAGACGGCGCTCGGCCAGGCCGGAACCGATGCACCAAGCGCGGCCAAGCCGAATGCCATTCGCGAGGAGACCCGCAAGAGCGCGGCGTTGATGACGCTGAATGCCCAGGCGAACCTGATCGTCGGACTTTACGGGCGGCTCGGCGTGGTCCGCACCCGCGAGGATATGGAGCAGACGGGCCACGTCATCGGCGAGGCGGTCGACCAGCTCGAAATCGAGGCCAGGGCACTGAATGGCTGGCCCGATACCATTACCGTCAGGCAGATTGCCCAACGGCTGATCGGACTTGCCGATGCCGGCACCGGATTACCCGCCATCAAGCGTGCCGAGCTGGCGGCCCAGGCCGACGCGCAACGCCTGATCACGGAAAGCCGGCGGCTGGTCAGCGAGCTCGGCACCCTGGTCTCCCAGGAGGTCCAGAGAACGGAAGCAACCGCGAAGGCCGCTGCCGAGCGTTCGGCCACAGCGATCAGGCTCGGCCGCAACCTGCTCCTGGCGATCGCCGCCGCCTCGCTGATCGGAGCCCTTCTCATCGGCTGGTTCTATGTCCGCCGGCATCTCGTCGCGCGGCTGCGCGTGCTCACCGAAGCCGCGACCAGCATCGCCAGCGGGCAGTCCTCGGCTGTTCTGCCCCACGCCGGCAATGACGAGCTCGGCGACCTCGCCCGGGCGCTTGCGGTCTTCCGGCAGACCCGCGACGACCTGATCCAGGCGGCCAAGCTGGCCGCGCTCGGCCAGATGGCCGCCGGCCTCAGCCACGAACTCAACCAGCCGCTGGCGGCGATTCGCTCCCATGCCCATAACGGCGTGCTGCTGCTGGAGCGCGAGCGTCCAGACGAGGCCCGCCACGCCATCATGCGCATCCAGGCGCTGACGACGCGCGCCGCCGAGCTGATTGCTCACCTCAGGCGCTTCGCCCGCAAGCCGGGCGTGACGCTTTCTCCCGTCGAGGTCGGCGGTGTGGTCGAGACGGCGCTGTCGCTCTTCGGTCCGCGTCTCGATGCCGGGCAGGTGACGCTGAAGCAGGACATGCCAGGCGAAAGGCTCTATGTCCGCGCCGAGGAAATCCGGCTGGAACAGGTCCTGGTCAACCTCATCGCCAATGCCCTCGATGCCATCGCCGGCCGGCCGGACCCGACGCTCGCGATCGGCGCGGCCCAACGCGGCAAGGCCGTCGAGATCTGGGTCGAGGATAACGGGCCCGGCATCGACCGCGCGCATCTGGAGCGAATCTTCGACCCGTTCTTCACGACCAAGCCGGTCGGCTCGGGGCTCGGCCTCGGCCTCTCGCTCTCCTACAACATCATCAAGGACCTTGGCGGCACGCTCGCCGTCGCCAGCTCCGGTCCCGCCGGCACACGCTTTCTGACTATGCTCGAAGCCCTGCCGAATCGCGCAATGGCTGCCATGGAAATTGACGCATGAATGCGCCGAGGATTGTTCTCGTCGACGACGATGCCGAGGTTCTCGAGGCCTGCCGGCTGACCTTGGAGCTCGAAGGCTTCGAGGTCGCGGCAAAGCGCTCGGCCGACGCCGCCCTGCCCCTGCTGACGCGCGACAGCCCCGTCGTTCTGGTGAGCGATGTCCGGATGCCCGGCCGCGACGGCTTTGGCCTGCTGGCGGCGGTCAGGGCGATYKACCCGGAAATTCCGGTCGTGCTCGTCACCGGCCATGCCGACGTCCCCATGGCGGTGAAGGCGATCCGCGACGGCGCCTGGGATTTCGTCGAGAAGCCGGCCGATCCCGTGCTCCTCACCGAGACCGTCCGCCGGGCGAGCGATTACCGCCGGCTGATCATCGAGAACCGGCTGCTGCGTGCCGGAGCCACCCCCGACGACCCGTGGGTCGCGCGGCTTGTCGGCGCCTCGCCGGCGATCGTCCGTTTGCGGCAGCGGCTGACCCTCATGGCCGATGCCGATGCCGACGTGCTGCTCTTCGGCGAAACGGGGACCGGCAAGGAGGTCGCGGCCCGCGCGCTGCACGATCTCGGCAAGCGCCGCAGCGGCCGCTTCGTCGCGGTGAACTGCGGCGCCATCCCCGAAACCATGATCGAGAGCGAGCTTTTCGGCCATGAGGCCGGCGCCTTCACCGGCGCGCGCGAGCGGCGCATCGGCAAGATCGAGCATGCCAGCGGCGGCACGCTCTTTCTCGACGAGATCGAGTCGATGCCGATGGCCGCGCAGGTCCGGCTGCTGCGCGCGCTCCAGGAGCGACGCATCGAACGCCTCGGCTCCAACCGCGAGATCGCGGTCGATATCCGCATCGTCGCGGCAACCAAGGCGGACCTTGCTGCATTGGCCAAGGCCGGCGGATTTAGAGAGGACCTCGTCTATCGCCTCAATGTCGTGACGCTTCGCCTGCCGCCCCTGCGCGATCGGCGCGAGGACATTCCATTGCTGTTCCAGCACTTCCTCGGGCTCGCCGCCGCTCGCGTCGGCCGCTCCGCCCCGCTGCTCGGCCGCGATCTGCTGCAGCGCCTGTCACGGCAGGACTGGCCCGGCAATGTCCGCGAATTGCGCAACGCCGCCGAACGCAGCCTGCTGGGGATGGACGAGGATTTCGATGATCACGAGACCGTCGCCGGACCATCGAGCGCCGAACTGACGCTGGAAGAACAGATCGCGCTCGCCGAAGCCGAGGTGATCGGCGCGGCGTTGAAACGCCATGGCGGCCGGATCGGCGTCACGGCAGCCGCCCTCGGCATCACCCGCAAGACCCTTTACCTCAAGATGCGCCGCTACGGATTGAGTGGCGCGGCAGCGCTTCCCGACTGACGTCGCGATGTTACCGTCCTGACCCATCCCGCCGACGCGACGGTTACCGCAACGACCCGCAGAGACCGCGAACTGCGCGCGCAAACCGGGATTTCCTCAACATAATCAATACGACGCCCGGTTGGCATCGTCGTTGCTGACAGATGAGCATCGGCCTCGACGCCGGGTGAGCAAAAACTGTCTTGGAGGAAATCATGGTCAATCGCAGGGTCGCACTCGCGGCCGCCCTCGGCCTGTCGCTCAGCACGTCATTCGCAACCATCGCCCTCGCCCAGGCTCCGGCCGGCAAGGTCACCGTCGTCACCTCCTTCTCCAAGGACGTGACCGACCCGATCAAAAAGGCCTTCGAGAAGGCGGTTCCGGGCGTCACGCTCGAGGTTCAGAACCGCAACACCAATGCCGGTGTGAAATATGTCGAGGAGACAAAGGCCAACAACCAGGTCGATCTCTTCTGGGCATCGGCTCCTGACGCCTTCGAAGTGCTCAAGGGCAAGAAGCTGCTGACGCCCTACAAGCCCAAGGCGGCCGGCATCCCCGAGAAGATCGGCTCCTATCCGATCAATGATCCGCAGGGCTTCTATTTCGGCTTCGCGGCATCGGGCTACGGCATCATGTGGAATGATCGCTACGCCAAGGCCAACAAGCTGCCGGAGCCGAAGGACTGGCAGGATCTCGCCAAGCCGGCCTTCTACGACCATGTCTCGATCGCCTCGCCGGCCCGCTCCGGCACGACGCACCTGACCGTCGAGACCATCCTTCAGGGCGAAGGCTGGGAGAAGGGCTGGCGCACGCTCAAGGAGATGTCGGGCAATTTCCGCTCGATCACGGAACGTTCGTTCGGAGTGCCGGAGGCGGTGAACTCCGGGCAGGTCGGCGTCGGCATCGTCATCGACTTCTTCGCCTTCTCGGCGCAGGCGTCCGGCTTCCCGGTCAAGTTCGTCTACCCGACCGTGACCACCGTCGTGCCTGCCAATGTCGGCATCATCGCGAACCCACCGAACAAGGCGGCGGCCGAGGCCTTCGTCGAGTTCCTGCTCTCGCCGGCCGGCCAGGAGGTCCTGCTCGACCCCGGCATCCGCCGCCTGCCGGTCAATCCGGCCGTCTATGCCAAGGCCGGCGCCGACTATCCCAACCCCTTCACCGATCCGCGCTTCCAGAAGATGATCGGCTTCGACGTCGACAAATCCGAAGCCCGGACCGCTGTCGTCGACACTCTGTTCGACCAGCTGATCTCCTTCCAGCTCGATGCGCTGAAGGGCGTCACCAAGACGCTGCACGAGGTCGACGCCGCGCTGGCGAAGAAGCCCAACGCCCAGGCCAAGGCTGCAGCCGATGAGGCACGCAACCTGATCGCAGCCATGCCGGTCTCGGAAGCGCAGGCTGCAAGCGCGGAACTCCGCGGCGCCTTTACCGGCGGCAAGGAGAAGGGCGCCAGACAGGCGGAGCTCGAGAGCCAGTGGGCCAATGCCGCCCGCGAGAATTACGCCAAGGCCAAGACCAAGGCCGAGGAAGCCCTCAAGCTCGCGCGCTGAGCCGTCGCCGCTGCCGTCATCCCTGCCGTAGCGACGTGAAGAGCCGGGATCCATGCCGGCCTCCCATTGGGGGCTCGGGCATGGATCGCGGATCTCCGCGCGGCCGTCTGGCATGATGGCGCGGGCTTTATCGATCGAGCCTCTTTCGGGAACTCCCCATGACCGCCGTCCCCGCGCTCTCGCGCCCCAAACGCATGTCGGCGACGCCTGGCCAGATCGCGCTCGCGCTGGCCATTGCAGCCTTCCTGCTGTTCTTCCTCGTGCTGCCGGTGGCAACGGTGATCTATGTCGCCTTCACCGAGAAGGGTACGAACAGCTTCACGCTGATCAATTTCTACGACTTCTTCCGCACCGAGCTGTTCATCCGGTCGTTCTGGAACTCGGTCTATGTCTCGGCCATGTCGGTGGTCTGGGCGTCGGTCTTCGCACTGCCGCTGGCCTATCTGACGACGCGTTTCGTCTTCCGCGGCGCTGCGGTCGTCCAGACGCTGGGTTTCCTGCCCCTGATCATGCCGCCCTTCGTCGGCGCCGTGGCGATGCAGCTCTTCTTCGGCCGCAACGGCTCGATCAACCTGCTGCTGGATGATTGGTTCGGCTTCAAGATCGGCTTCATGGAAGGGCTGAACGGCGTCATTTTCGTCCAGTCGGTCCACTACTTCCCGTTCATCCTGATCAATCTCTCGGCGGCGTTGCGCAATATCGACCGGGCCATGGAAGAGGCCGCGCAGAATCTCGGCTCCTCCGGCTTCCGCCTCTTCCGCCGCATCGTCTTCCCGCTTGCCATGCCGGGCTATCTCGCCGGCGCCTCGCTGGTCTTCGTCAAGGTCTTCGACGATCTGGCGACCCCCCTCCTGCTCAACGTCAAGGACATGCTGGCGCCGCAGGCCTATCTGCGGGTGACCTCGATCGGGATTGCCGACCCGATGGGCTATGTCATCTCGGTCGTCCTGATCATCGCCTCGGTCGTCGCCATGTGGCTGTCGGCGCTGGCGCTGAAGGGCCGCGACTACGCCACGACCCAGCGCGGCGGCGGCGGCCTCGCCAAACGTGTGATGTCACCGACTGAGGCCATCTTCGGCTATGGCGTCGTCATCCTGATCCTGGCGCTGGTGCTCGCGCCGCATCTGGGACTGCTGCTGCTCTCCTTTGCGACKATCTGGTCCTATTCGCCGCTGCCGGACGCCTTCACCGTCGCTCATTACGCCCGCGTCTTCGGCGAGAGCTCCGTCTACATCAAGAACACGCTGATCTATGCCAGCATCGCAGGCGGGATCGACATCGTGCTCGGTGTGGCGATCGCCTATCTCGTGCTGCGGACGAAGCTGGTCGGCCGCGAATGGCTGGACTGGACGGCGTCGGCGGCACTGGCGATCCCGGGTGTGGTGCTCGGCATCGGCTACCTCCGGACCTTCTACGGCATCACCTTGCCGGACGGCACGCCGCTCGCCTCGCTCTGGATCACCATCGTGCTGGCGCTCGCGATCCGGCGCCTGCCCTATGCGCTGCGCGCCTGCCACGCGGCGCTGCAGCAGATCTCGGTCTCACTTGAGGAGGCGGCGGAGAATCTCGGCGCCACCAAATCCCGGACAGTGCGGCGCGTCGTCGTCCCGCTGATGGCAGGCGGCATTCTCGCCGGCTTCGTCACCAGCTTCTCGACCGCGGCGGTCGAGCTCTCGGCCACGCTGATGCTGGTGCAGTCCAACTCCGACGCGCCACTGGCCTATGGGCTCTATGTCTTTATGCAGTCCGCCGCCGGACGTGGGCCTGGTGCGGCGCTTGGCGTCGTCGCGGTCATCCTCGTCGCGGCCTGCACCTTCCTCTCCCATCTCATCATCGAACGCAGCCAGAAGGCCAAGGGAATGGGCCACTGATCATGAACGCCATCGCACCGCTCGCTACCAAAGCCGTCGCCGTCGATATCGAGGGCATCAATCTCTCCTACGGCACCAATCATGTGCTGAAGAACGTCAACCTCGCGATCCGGCCCGGTGAATTCTTCGCCTTTCTCGGGCCATCGGGCTGCGGCAAAACCACGCTGCTCCGCCTTATCGCCGGCTTCAACCAGGCCGATACCGGCCAGGTCCGGATCGGCGGCCAGGACATTTCCACCCTGCCGCCCTGGAAGCGCGATGTCGGCATGGTCTTCCAGTCCTATGCACTCTGGCCGCATATGACAGTCCGCAAGAACGTCGCCTTCGGTCTTGAGGAGCGCGGCGTCGCCCGCGCCGAGATCGAGCGGCGCGTCGGGGTCGCGCTCGACCTGGTCGGGCTCGGCCATCTCGGCGACAGGCGCCCATCCCAGCTCTCCGGCGGCCAGCAGCAGCGCGTCGCGGTCGCGCGCACCGTCGCGGTCGAACCGAAGGTCCTGCTGCTCGATGAGCCGCTCTCCAATCTCGACGCCAAGCTGCGCGTGCAGGTGCGGCGCGAGCTGCGCGACCTGCAGCAGCGCCTCGGCCTGACGACGATCTTCGTCACCCACGACCAGGAGGAGGCCAACACGATCTGCGACCGCATCGCGGTGATGAACGAGGGCATCGTCCAGCAGGTCGGCACCCCGATGGACCTTTACGAGCGCCCGGCCAATCTCTTCGTCGCGAATTTCCTTGGTACCGCCAATATCCTCGAGGGCAAGGTTGTCGGCAGCGGCACCGAACGCGCCTTCGAGGTCAAGGGCGGCGCGAAGCTCCCGATCCCGGGTGATGTAGCGGTCCCGACCGGCGCCAAGCTGGTCTTTCGTCCCCAGCATGCGACTCTCGGCGCCGCAGGCGCCACGCATGCTGGGCAAGTCGCGTTGCCGGGCAGGATCGCGCATCGCGAGTTCCTGGGATCGAGCATGCGCTACGGCGTCACGATCGGCGAAACCGAAGTCTCGGTCGACCTGCCCTTCCAGTCGGGCGGCGACCTGCATGAGGTCGCGGCACCMGTCAGCCTGTCGCTGTCGCCGAGAACCGCGCTCTGGCTGGAGCGCTAAAGCATCGGCCCGGAAAGTGAATTGAGGTTTTCGGGGAAAGCCGATGCAAGCACGGAAGCCTGGATCATCGGACCGGATACGGTATCCCGTCAGATGATCCAGCCCTGGCGAGAATCACGACCAATGCGCGGCGCCGGGCAAGGCCATGACGAATATCCAGTTGCCAGAACGGTGTCGCGCCGCTCAGAGTTGATGCATCCCGTGATGCCGTGACGGCTATTTGCTTGCGCGGCATCGCTCGCCGACCTTGCGCAAGAGATCTTCGCCATGAGCCCGCCTGCCGCCGCCCGCATCGACATCGAGCGCTTCTGGACGACAATAGAACGGTCGGGCGAGATCGGTCCGGGCCGGCCGGGCGGTCTCTCCAGGCTTGCCTTGTCGGATGCCGACAAGCAGGTCCGCGACGAGTTCGTCGGCTGGTGCCGGGAGGCCGGCCTCACCGTCCGCATCGACGGAATCGGCAATATCTTCGCCCGGCGTCAGGGCCGCGACGACACGCTGCCTCCCGTCGTGATGGGAAGCCATCTCGACACGCAGGTGAATGGCGGCCGCTTCGACGGCATCGCCGGCGTGCTCGGCGCGCTCGAAGTCTGCCGCACGCTCGATGCGCTCGGCCATCGCACGCGCCGCCCGCTGGAGATCGTGAACTGGACCAATGAGGAGGGCGGCCGCTTCTCCCCGCCCATGGTCGGCTCGGGCTGCTTCACCGGCACCTACACACTGGACTGGGCCCGCGGTCGCACCGACGATGACGGAATCAGTCTCGGCCAGGAGCTGCAGCGCATCGGTTATCTCGGCGAGATGGAGGCAAGCCCGCACGCCTTCGACGCCTATTTCGAGTTCCATATCGAACAGGGCCCGATTCTCGACCGCGAGGGCATGCAGGTCGGCGTCGTTACCGGCGGCTACCCGAGTTGCGGCATGCTCGTCGAATTCCGAGGCGAGACCGCCCATACCGGTCCCTGGCCGATGGAGCGGCGCAGGAACGCCCTGGTGGCCGGCGCGCGCCTTCTCACTGCGGTCGACGATATCGGCTGGGAGAACGCCGGCACGGGCGGCAAGGCGACAGGTTCGCGGCTCGTCGCCTGGCCGAACAAGCCCGGCATCCTGTCGGACTGGGCGCAGGCGGTTTGCGACGTCCGCCATCCCGACGCGGAGACGACCCTGGTCATGGCCGAGCGCGTGCGCCGCGCCATTGGCGAAGCCGCAGCACGCGGCGGCTGCACGGCCGAAATCCTCGACACCTGGAACTGGGGCGGACGGATTTTCTCGGGCGAACTGATCGAGGGCATCCGCTCTGTCTCGCTCGGGCTCGGCTACCGGACGCAGGATATCCTGAGCCAGGCCGGGCACGACGCCTATTTCGTCGCCCGCCATGCTCCGACGGCGATGATCTTCGCGCCGTGCAAAAACGGCATCACCCATAACAACCTGGAACTCTGCACGCGCGAGGATCTGGAGCCCGGACTGAATGTCCTGTTCCGCTCCGTGGTCGCGCGCGCCGATCGATAGGGGCTCCGTCGCCCCGCGCGATGCCGATGTCTAGGACGGGTGGCTGAAGCGAGCGACCCGCGCATCCTTCATCAGGTTGCAAAAGTCAGGTCCACTGACGCGCACCAGCGTCCTGTGGTCGCCCCCCTCGAAATAGACGTCCCTGGCGTCATGAAGGCTTTCATCGAGGATCACCGGTACGTCATAGGCCGATCCGATCGGCGGAACCGCGCCCAGGTCGCAATCGACGAACAGCGAACTCACCTCATCCTCCGAGGCGAGGCCGAGCCGCTGGTGTATCACATCCTGCAAAGTGGAGAGCTCGATCCGGTGCGTGCTGGGAACGACGGCCAGGACATAGCCGCTCTCATGGTGAACCACCACGGATTTGGCCAGCCTGCTGCCCGGGACATGCGCGGCTTGCGCCGACTGGCTGCTGGTCGCCGTACGGTGATGCGCGACGGTGTCATAGGCGATGCCTTCGCCGTCGATATAGGCTTGGAGTTTCTTTGCGATTGTCATCGGAGGCGCCCCTTTGTTGTCTGGCGACGCGTCAGGACGACATCCTCCTCTCCTCCTCCGCGAAGTCAACGGCGAATGGGCTGCCAGGGCCGGGGCACAGGCTCCGCCCGTGCGAGCCGGCGAGCCTTTGACACGCGGTTGTGGATCCGGGTTCCGGGCCTCGGCTAACCGATCGTCCCGGAACCGCTCGATTGTCTGCCCGCCAGCGGCCTCAGCTCAGGCTTGAGCGCTTCATGAAGGCGCCGCCCTTCATGATCAGCGGCATATGCCGGCCCTGGCGGGTCAGCAACGCCAGGTCCTTCAGCGGGTCRCCGTCGACGACGACCAGGTCGGCATGGGCGCCCGGCGCGACCGTACCGATCTTGCCTTCGAGCCCGAGCAGCTTCGCCGCGACATGGGTGGCCGCACCGATCACCTCATGCGCCGGCAGGGCGCGGCCGCGAATGACGAACTCCTCGGACTGATGACGATGCATCTCGCCGAGAAGATCGCTGCCATAGGCCATGGGCAGGCCCGCCTTCCTCATGATGGCGAGCGAATCCATGCCGGCGACACGGACATTCTCGACCTTGGCGATGGAATCCGGCGGGAAACCGAGCTTGCCGCCTTCGCTGGCGAGCTTGTCATAGGTCACCAGGGTCGGCACGGCGACGGCGCCCTTCGCGGCGGCGAGCTTGGCTGTATCCGCCTGGATCAGGTTGCAATGTTCGAGCGAGTGGACGCCAGCCTCGACGCAGCGGCGGATCGCCTCGTCCGTATAGACATGGGCCGAGACATAAGTGCCGGCCATCCGGGCTTCCTCGACGATCGCCTCGAGCTCGCTCACGGAATAGCCGAGGAAATGGATCGGATCGGTCGGAGAGGCACAGCCGCCATTGGCCATGATCTTGATGAAATCGGCTCCGCCCTTGAGCTCCTCGCGAGCCGCCCGGCGCACTTGGTCGATGCCGTCGCAAATGCGGCCGAGAGCGCCGAGCCGATGACGGGTCGTCACCGCCTCGCGATCGTCATAGCGGCCGCGGAAATCGGCATGGCCGCCGGTCTGGCTCAGCGCCTTGCCGGAAATGACGAGGCGCGGTGTGGGGAAATGCCCCTCCTCGGTCGCAACCTTCAGCCCGAAATCGGCGCCGCCGACATCACGCACCGTGGTGAAGCCGCGCAGCAGCATCTCGCGCATGATCACGAGGGAGCGCACCGTCACGAGGGAGTCCGGCAGCGCCGCATTGCGCCCGAGATCGGCGACGCCGGCGATGACATGCACATGCGCGTCGATCAGCCCGGGCATCAAGGTCCGGCCCGCCAGATCGATCACCTTCGCCTTGCCGGCGGACACGGTCTTGCCGACCTCGCGGATCGTCCCGCCCTCGACCAGGACTGAAACCGGTGCACCGCGCTCCGGCGCGGTGCCGTCGACGATGCGGGCATTGGTGAAGAGGGTGGAAGCCACGGCAATTCTCCAGTCGGATGGGAGCTGTCAGACAGCGCGCGCTGCTGCGCGGGCAGCCAGGAATGCGGGAACCAGCAGAGGCGCCAGCCGCTCAACCAGCGGCACATGCTCCTCGCGATAGAAGCCTTCCGGCGCGAGCAGGTTGATCGTGCCAACGACCTTGCCGTCATAGAGCGCCGGGACATTGATGACCGAGCCGAGGCCCATGCTCTCGATCAGCACGTGATCGAAGAAGGCCCAGCGGATTCCGGCCTTGTCGCGCCCGAGATAGGGCTTGCGCCCCTTCAGCACATGGTCGCCCCAGGGCGTCGGCCCCATCGTCTTGCGGCCCGAGACCGGATATTCGGCCGGGCGGTTCGAATAGATCCGCGCGACCTCCTCGCCATCGACGTAGAGCAGGGTGAAGAGCTCATGCCCGACGAGCTGCTTGGTCACAGCCTCGAAGGCCTTGAACAGCGTGTCCGGCTGGCCGGGCTCTGCAAGCAGGCGCGACAGGGCGGCAAGATCATCGGACATCGTGAACTCCGGGATTCAGGCTTTGAAAGGAACGGGTTTGGGTGCACGTGGAATGCGTTCGGGCAGGAGCCCCTGCGGCCGCAGGTGCAGGACGAGGATCAGCGCGAGCCCGACCAGGATCTCGCGCAGTGCCGCGACCTGGACAGGCTGCAGACCTGGCACCCATTCGGTGGCGAAGCGCGTCGCCTCGAGGAAGATCACGACGAGATAAGCGCCCACGACCGCGCCGCTCGGGCGACCGACACCGCCGGCAGTCACCGCCAGGAAGATGTAGATCGTGATCAGCGGCTGGAAATGGTCAGGCGACACATAGGACTGGAAATGCGCATAGAGCGCGCCGGCCAATGCCGCGATGGCAGCTGAGAGCGCGAAGGCCTGGAGCTTGAAACGCAGCACCGTCTTTCCGGCGAAGGCCGCAAGCTGCTGATCCTCGCGGATCGCCTTCATCGCCCGGCCATAGGGCGAGCCGTCGAGCCGACGCAGCAGCAGCCAGACGCCGGCCACGATCAGCGTGACCAGACCGAGATAGAACAGGTTGAAGCCCATGAGGCCGAGCTCGGCCTTCAGAGGCGCCTTGATCCCGGAAATGCCGTCGGATCCCTTGGTGAGCCAGCGCTCGTTCAATGCAACGAGCCGGATCACCTCGGCAAAGCCGAGCGTGACGATGGCGAGATAGTCGTCGCGCAGGCGCAAGGTCGCGAATGTGACGACAAGCCCGACCACCGCGCCGACCGCGAGCGCCGCGGTCCAGCCGAAGAGCACCGGCGCCCCTGCCCCAGTCGCCAGCGCAGAAGCATAGGCTCCGACCGCAAAGAACCCGGCAAGGCCGAGATTGACCAGTCCGACGCCGCCCCAGATCAGGTTCAGGCTGAGCGCGAGCAGCGCGTAGATACCACAGAGCGTCAGGGTGAAGATGACATAGGACAACATCAGACCGCCCTCTCGCCCAGGATGCCGCGTGGACGGAAGGTCAGCATGATCAGGATCGCGATGAAGCCGACGGCGGTGCGATAGGTTGCGGGCACCGCAATCAACGCCAGTTCTTCGGCGATGCCGAGCGCAAGCGCTCCAACCACGGCGCCAGGGATCGAGCCGAGCCCGCCGAGCACCGCGGCGGCGAAGACCGACAGCAACACGCGATAGCCGGTGAGCGGGTCGATCGAGGTATCGAGGCCGATCAGCACGCCGCCGACACCGGTGAGCCCAGCGCCCAGGAAGACGGTGACGATGGCGATCCGGGCAGGATCGATGCCCTTCAGCCGGGCGAGATCGGGATTGTCGGCGACTGCGCGCATGGCCTTGCCGAAGCGCGTATAGCGCAGGAAGGCAAACATCGCGGCCATGATCACGACCGCCAGCGCAAGGCTCTGCAGCTGCTGCGGGCCAATCCGCAGATCGCCGAAGCGCATGTCGCGCATCAGGGGCAGGTTATAGCCGCGCATGTCGTTGCCGAAGACGAACCGGACGATATTCTCAAGCACGAGATTGAGCGCGATCGAGGCGATGGCGACGATGAGCGCCCCGTTCCCGCGCAGGCGGCTGAGCGCACTCTCCTCCGCGACCACGCCGACGGCTCCGGCGATAGCAAACGCAATCACGAGAGCCGGAATAATCGGCAGCCCCAGCACCACATTCGCCCACCATGCGGCAAAGGCGCCAATGGTGGCATAGGATGCGATGGCGAAGTTGGGATAGCGCAGCACGGCGAAAATGGCCGAGAAGCCGACAGCCGGGACGGCAATCAACGCCCCAGTCATCAGCCCGTTGATGAGCGCCTGCAGGAAAAGGGTCACGCGCGCGGGTCTTTCGGGATCAGGCGATCTTGACCAGAACGATCTTCCCGCCCTGGACCTGCTCGTAGCGGAACTTCGAGTCGCTGATATCGCCGGTCTCGGTGAAGTCGCACGGGCCGCTGGCGCCGTCATAGTCGACAGGCTGCTTGGCTGCGATCGCCTTCAGGCCGTCAATCGCATTATCGATCTTGGCACCGCCCGGCGCCTGGCTCGCCTTGCGGATCGTGTCCTTGATCGCCGTACCGGACGCATCGCCGGCCAGCGCGATCGCCATCAGCACCAGGTTGATCTGGTCATAGATCTGCGTCGTGTAGGGATCGGGCGAAGCCACGCCGATCAGCTTGACCAGGCGCTCATAGGCCTTCGAGCCTTCCGCCGACGAGGGCGAGATCGTGTAGGTCTTGTCGACGACATCGGCC